>SVKZ01000036.1 GCA_015068165.1 Oscillospiraceae bacterium | reverse complement strand
AGATACGAGAGGATTGCGAGAATGTATTTGCAAACCTCCCGTTTACAATACAATCTCCAAGGTGTTGTTCTTCTTCAAACAGCATTCTCCAAAAAATAAATTCAGCTTTCACCGTATGCCCATTTTATCACAGAACTGCAGAGATTACAATACGCCGTGCATGATTGAAAACAACACCTCCTAGGATTGCCCCCGGGAGGTGTCTCAGTTAGGTGGGCTTATTCGATTTCCAGACGTCTGCCTTCCGGCAAGCGCTGTTCCAGCTTGGGCAGGGTCAGGCGCACAACAACGTCCCGGAGTGAGGATTACCGGCTTGAGCTTGTCCAGAAAGATGATCCATTAAAATAATAAAATTTACTCAATTTCTCCAGAAAAACGTTTTTTTAAAAACGAGGAAGGAATTCTTAATATTTATCTGCTGATTTTTACTAAAAATATGGCTAAAATTCTTTGAGAATTATCCAAGAAAATAAAATATTCAAAAATCAAGTTGATTTTTGCGGCGGGGTGTGCGATAATTAGATAAAATTCAACAGCTTCTGCCAATAAAAGCGAAATTTTAAAAACTACTGGGTGTTTTACTATGCAATTCCTTGCTGAAATCGCGGTTGATTTTTGAAAATCTAATATTTTTGGCGTTTTGTTTAAGATTTTAGATAGTTCCGATATGAGACAAGGGGAGGATATGTATGGAATTTTGTTCGAAGTGCTTTAAGCGAAGATGCCGGTGCGGAAAACCGAAAGTTGAGATTGATTACTACATTTATCCGGCTGTATACGAGCTGAATCGTAAAGGATATGAAACACGCAGCTGTTGTTCTGGACATCCGTTAGATCCCCTAAAAAGAACCTCTATATCTTTTGCAGAAGATTTGGATATTGAATTAGATCTGGAGCACTTTCAGTTTGAATCGTACAATTATCGTGGAATACATATTCGAAGAAACAGTATTCTTTTAAAACCGGAAATCATTCATAAGCTTAGTAAGAAACGAACAAATAAGCTTGAACTCATTCAAAACGCAAACAGAGAATTGTACACATGGGCCAGAAGCCTTCCTATAAAAACCGATGAACCATGGGAGAGAATTGACTTCCCAGACAGCTATTTCGGCGGAGAGGTAGAGGATGATACGGTAATCGACATTCAAAAACCGTGGATTTTATTTACCAAAAATGGGCAAGGGTGTAAGTATACAATAGATGAGTTCTTTGATGAAATAGAAGGTACTGGAGAGCTGACTGAGATACTTGTAAACTCCGCAGGAAACATAGGGCAATTCTTTGATTCGGATTTTAGTCAAGGCCTCTTAAAGAGTAAGATTGCATTTGATGTTACGGGAGACTACCGCTTGCTTTTGTGTGGCTATGAGCCGTATGCGACTATTGAAAAATTGGTAGTCGGTGAATCAATATGGTATATAGCGTATGCTCGTACTGATATTGCCTTTGAGTATGGTGATGAGAACGAAACCAGCTATGTAGAGAATTTCGATTTTGATGATGAGTACGAGGATGTCCGTCCTGCTAAGGGCGCAATTAATAGAAAGGCACGTGTATATTCAGATAATCTCTTTGATGAGTATGATGTAAGCGACTTCTTTGCTGACCACCAGGATGCGACGGAAATTGATCTTTTTGCCTTTTTCTTTAACCGAATGTGTAGGATGAATATCAATACCTGTGTGTTTTCTTCTGACAATGTCAATGTCGTATTTTCAAACAAAACGGATTTTAGCTTGTTGATGTTGCAAGACCGGAATATGATTGCCTTCGGTGAAGCTGAGTATGAATATATGGATTTCCCACGCGTCTGCGTCGATCGCAAAGAACTTTTTGTATATGCAAACAATAGACTGCTTTTTAGAAAGGTTGTAGGGTAAATGTCGATTTCAAACAAAGAGTATATTCTGAAGTGGATTGAGAAATCAAAACAGGAAGAAGACAATTTTGACAAGTTTGTATATGGCTTTTTTGCGCTAAATGCAATGTATAGCATTTATTATGAAAGAGACGAAAGACGGGCTATAAAAGCGCTCTTTGCTTCTTCGCTTGACAACCATTTTGATGAGTTTCGCAAAATCTTATATACGCGAGAGTTTGATTATTTTTGCAACAGACCTGCAATCAAGAATTGTAAGTTTAATCCTCTGAGAGATGACCCAAGAACACGAGATACTTCGGAATATACGGATTATTTGCGGGAAAAACATCCGAAACACAGCAACCGGGCTATGCTTATGATCCTATATCAAATACGCTGCAACTTGTTCCATGGAAACAAGTCATTTGGTGATATGAATGATCAGGAGATTATGAAGAACGCTGCAGAGTTGCTTTTGCGTTATAATCTGATTTTGGCAAAGGATCTATAATACAGAATCTACCAACACATCGTAAAAAAGGCACAGAACTGGAATCTCGTTTCCAACTCTGTGCCTTTCTTCTGTTGTATGCTTTGCTGCTCTGGGGTTTCCGAGTAACAGGATTTAGCTGGCCCCAAGTCTGCCGCTTGGCTTGGTCAATTTTGCGCTTCTCCTTTTTAGAGAGCTTCCCGTAAGGGATGAATTTTTCCATATCGACTGCCTCCTTATAGTTTCTGTGCTTATGATAGCACAAAAGTACAACATTGAATAGAGAGATATTGATCCGCAAAGCGAATGCACCTCCCAGGATCGCTCCTGGGAGGTGTGTCCGTTAGGTGGCTTATTCGATTTCCAGACGTCTGCCTTCGGGAAGACGCTGTTCCAGTTTGGGCAGGGTAAGGCGCAGGACGCCGTCCACATACTTGGCTTTGATCTTGTCGGCATCCACGCCGGAGATGTCAAAGCTTCTTTGGTAGGAGCCGTAGGAACGCTCCATGCGGATCACTTTGTCCTTCTTGTCCTTTTCCTCAACCTTGGATTTGCGCTCGGCCCGAACGATCAGAGTGTCATTCTGGATGTCCAGAGTGATATCTTTCTTCTCGAAGCCGGGCAGGTCAGCCTCCAGCAGGTAGTGGTCACCCTCGTCCGTCACATCGGTGCGGAACTGAGAAAAGGCAGGCGTGTCAAAGAAACTGCCGAAAGGTCTTCCGAAAAAGGCTTTTTCGAATTCTTCCATCTCCCGCCAGGGGTTATAAGTGCTTATATCCTGATTTCTTCTGGTAAGTCCAAACATAGTAATACCTCCTGTGTCTTATGATATTATATGCCGACTTGTGTAGGTCATACGGCAAGGTCGGCACTTGCCGAGCCTAGTACGCGTTTTTGCTGATCAGCTTATTCTTGCTTACTGTCTGTATTATAAGCCCTTGGAGACCTGAATGTGTGACGAAATCGTAAACTTTTAGCACTCTCGCGATGAGAGTGCTAAATTAGATATATGTCCACCTTGGATGTTAAAACGATCCGCCGACGTTGTCTCCTACATCACCCACACCTGGGGTGGCGCTGCCAAGTATGCAGAAAAGACCAAACGACAGGAAAAATTGTGATTAATAGTGCCAACAAGGCGATTTGAAGGCATATGCAATGTTAGTGGCAGAGCTTGGTGCAGTGCACCGGGCTTTGCTCATTCGTTGATGTATTGGTCATCACCGTCAACATACCACTCTGTACCGCAGTTGGGACAGCGGATCCGCTTCCGGTCCTCGCTCTCTTCAATCTTTTCCATTATGAATAAGTTATAAAAGACAAGAAGTAGACTCCATGCAGTGTTGCACGGAGTCTACTTCTTGTTAATATTACGGAAAATCTACTTGAAATGTGTCGCCACATATGTTATGATAGAAATATGAAAAAGATGAAAATTAAATTCATAGCAGGGTAGGGGGTGCAACTGACAAGAGAATAATTCCGGCATAATTCTGGCATAACGGTTTCAAGGAAAAGAAAAAGTTGCAGAAAGACAGAAAAAAGTCCTGAAAACCAATGGTTTTCAGGACTCGGTGGTGGAGATAAGCGGGATCGAACCGCTGACCTCTTGAATGCCATTCAAGCGCTCTCCCAGCTGAGCTATACCCCCATAGATAAGAAACGCAAAACTGCATTATTTTCGCTGTGCAATGACAGCTTGAGTATTATAACAGGGGCAGGGGATTTTGTCAAGGGGTGGTTACAAATTTTTAGCAATTACTGTACACACCTCAATAATTCCGGGACAGCAGCATAAAAAACAGAAAATACTTGACAAGATAGAATCGCGGTGATATCATAATGATATCAAACAAACGATAGGAGGAATTGTTATGAAAGAAACGGTATTAACCAAAAAGAAAAATGGTATGCTGATGCTGGTTTTGACTACCTTGGTGGAGCTGATAACCATTGGCCTGTTAATTTTCGGTATTATTTTGTCCGAAACGGGTGTGCCTGCCGGTGATGCGCTGGCTGCTGTTGGGTTATTCGTATTCTTGGTTGGCTGGATACCTTTTATCGGATTGAAGGTTCTTAAGCCGCAGGAGGCACTGGTGCTGACACTTTTCGGCAAGTATATTGGTTCGCTCAAGGGCGAGGGCTTTTACTGGGTAAACCCTTTCTGTACAGCTGTCAATCCTGCCGCTGCAACCAAGCTAAACCAAAGCGGTGATGTCCATACCGTTCCACAGGTTGTAACTACAGGAAACGGACAGAGCGCAACACCGACAGTTGACAAGAAAATCTCGTTGAAGATTATGACTTTGAATAATAACCGGCAGAAAATCAATGATTGCCTGGGTAATCCTGTTGAGATTGGCATTGCGGTTACCTGGCGGATTGTGGATACGGCAAAGGCGGTATTCAATGTAGATAACTACAAAGAATTCCTGTCCCTCCAGTGCGACAGTGCGCTGCGGAATGTGGTGCGGATTTACCCCTATGATGTAGCGCCCAATGTGGATACCACCGGCGACGGCATTGCTGATGAAGGTAGTTTGCGTGGCTCCAGCGAGGTGGTTGCCGACCGGATTCAGAAGGAGATTCAGAGCCGGGTCGAGGAAGCAGGTATCGAAATTGTGGAGGCGCGGATTACCTATTTGGCATATGCGCCCGAGATTGCGGCGGTTATGCTTCAGCGGCAGCAGGCATCTGCCATTATTGATGCCCGAAAGATGATTGTTGACGGCGCGGTGGGTATGGTAGAGATGGCGCTTGCCCGGTTGGATGAGAATGGAACGATTCAGCTGGATGACGAGCGAAAGGCAGCGATGGTTTCCAATCTCTTAGTCGTTCTTTGCGGTAATAAGGACGCACAGCCCGTAGTTAACTCCGGCAGCTTGTACTGATTATGAACGAGAATCAGAAGAAGCAGATACCCTTGCGGCTATCGCCAAAGCTGTATGCGGCAATTGCGGCTTGGGCAGAGGATGATTTTCGGTCTGTCAACGGACAGATTGAATATTTGCTGACAGAATGTGTGCGCCAGCGGAAGAAGAACGGGAAATATGTCTCCGATGAGATAGATATTCCCCCGGAGTTGGATATTGAGTAAAAAGAGAGGTCTGTTCTTTGGAATAGACCTCTTTTTTCCTAAAGTGGTTGCGTTTTCCCCGTCAGATGGTATAATGAGGGGCAGAAAATGATACCTTTCAGGAGGAAAAGATATGAATCCCGAGAAATTTCAAAGCTACGCACAAAAGGTGCTGAATAATTGCGGCCGTGTGATTGTGGGCAAGGATGAGGTCATTCGACAGGTTACGGTTAGCTTTCTCTGTGGCGGCCACGTACTTTTGGAGGATGTACCCGGTACCGGCAAGACCATGCTTTTGCGCACTTTTTCCAAGACAGTCGGCGGTAATTTTAAGCGCATTCAGTTTACCCCAGACCTTTTGCCGTCAGACTTGACCGGCATCAATTTCTATAATCCCAAAACCGGCGAGTTTGAATTCCGACCCGGACCGCTGTTTTCCGGGATGATTTTAGCGGACGAAATCAACCGTGCTACACCCCGCACCCAGTCTGCCCTTTTGGAAGCGATGGAGGAGGGGCAGATTACGGTAGACGGCATTACCCGGCAAATGCAGCAACCTTTTATGGTGATGGCCACCCAAAACCCCATTGAGTCTTACGGCGTATTCCCGTTGCCGGAGGCGCAAATGGACCGTTTCTTTATGCGGCTGAGCATGGGTTATATGGATCGGGATCAGGAGCTTTCTGTGATTGCCCGTCCCTCTACACTGACACTGGTGGAGGAGTTGGAGCAGGTGGTTACTGTAGAAGAGACGATGGCTTTGCGGCAGGAATTGCATCATGTCCACGTTAGTGAGGATGTGGCGGCATATATTTTGGATATTGTTCGCGCCACCCGGCAAGCGAGGGCGCTGGTAGGCGGCGTTTCCACCCGTGGCGCTATTGCTCTTTATAAGGCTTCTCAGGTTACAGCGGCTATGGAAGGCCGGGATTATGTGATTCCTGAGGACGTGGTTCGGGAGGCTGTGCCTGTACTGGCGCACAGACTAACCTCGGCTTCCGGCTCCCGGGCTGACGGTGAGAATTTCCTGCAAGAAGTAATTGGGGAGCTGAAAGTGCCGATGGAGGATGTGGATACTCTATGATTATTGTGCTTGGGGTCCTGATCCTGGGCTTTCTCCTCATAGAGCGTAAGTGGGCAGCCTTTGCACTCCAGTCGTTACAGATTCACACCCAATGGGATCGTTATTTGGCAGAACCGGATCAGCCCATTACACAAAATGTAACCCTGGAAAACCATAGCCGCATTACCATTCCTTTTGTGCGGCTTGTGCTGAGTTTTCCCGGCGAAGCCCAAGCGGTGGCAGACGATGAATGGCGCAAAAACCATCGCCGTGAGACGGTGCTGTCCTGGAATGCGGAATATCGACTGACCCTTCGCGGACGGCGGAGTATGACCCGGTCGGTAACGGTCAGTGTTTCGAAGCGCGGTATGTATAAGATGGGTGCGTATCATTTAAGCGCAGGCGATCTTTTGGGCTTCCGCGAGGCGAAGTGCCACGGCGACGGGAAAAGGATTGTGGTAATGCCCCGCCGTTCCGAGCAAAAGTTAGCGCTGGATGCGGTAGGCGGTTTTCTTGGGGATATTTCTGTCCGGCGGTTTATTTTGGAGGACCCGATTCTGACAACCGGCTTCCGGGATTATACCGGCAGGGAGCCTATGCGCGCCATTTCTTGGACACGAACTGCCCAGACCGGCACTCTGCAGGTTAAGCAGTACGATTATACCGCTGAACGGCATATTGTTGTGCTTTTGAATACAGAGGGCGCAGAGGAAAAGCAGTTAGAAGAGTGCTTGCGACTGACCCGCTCGGTTTGTGAAAAGTTAGAACAGATGAAAATTCCCTACGGCTTCCGTACAAATGCCAACCTGCCCGGCCCGGTTGGTAAGGTAACCTCTATAGCGGAGGGTTTGGGAGAACAGCACTTAAATACCATTCTCTTTGGCCTTGGCTGTGCGGACTCTACCTGTTTCTACTCCTTCCGTTACCTTGTCCGCAAGACCATCCGGGCAAGAAAGAGCAACGAAGCCTATATTGTGATTACCCCGGATGACAAGGGCACGGTGCGGAGCTGTATTCAGCAGCTGGGCGACGGGAGTGGTGCTTCTGTGTGCGTTTTGCGTGGCTGTGAGGGGGTGGCGGAATGAGCATAGTAATGATTCTGAAGTTTTTTTCCGATTGCTGTATCTGCTTTGCCCTTTTAAGCTCCGGCCCAATTCAATTTGAAGTTTCGCTGTTGTTTCCGGCACTTATTTGTGGTGCATCGGCAGGAATTGCTACCTTCTTTCAAGAGAAAAGCTGGCGATTGCTTCGCATTTTGTGCGCCCCGATGCCACTGCTTTGCCTGTTTTTGGCCAATGGGACCGCGCAGGCGTTACTGCTGGCTGTACCGGCAATTTATACCGGGGCGATGATCCTCCGGGGGAAGCTGGAACTGGAGTATTACGGCTATCGGCAGTTTTTTATTCGAAGCCTGATACTGTTGGGCATCGCGTATATACTGATAAATGTTTTGGCTTTTCTTAGCTTGGTTTCCGGTGATGCGCCCCTACCTGTGGATGGAGAAACGATTTTGCGTTATGGGTTTGTCCATTTAATCTGCGGCATTGTCCTGCAGCGGCAGTTGCGGCTGGGATTGGATGACCGGGCTTCCGGCAACCGACGGCAGATGACCTCCCTTTTGGGTGTGGCCGGTGCGATTGTTGTCGGTTTTTTGGTGGCAGAGCCTATGTTACGGCAACAGCTTTTGGGAGTTATCAGACTACTGCTGTTTTTCTTTGGTGTGCCGATTATGGCAATCATCCAACTACTGAGTATGTTCATTGAATGGATTGCCCAATTCCGGGAAAACCAGCTTGCACAAGGCGCAGACCCCACGGGAACGATGCCCAGCTTTACCATTCCCACACGACCGGTTCCGAATACCACCGGTGTGCCGGGAGAGGAGAAGCCGGAGCAGACACCTGTAGATCCGATTTTGGTATGGGGATTGCTTGTTGCGGTATTTTTGTTCATTGCTGCGGTATTTTTGTATAAGTCTTTCCAAAAGAAAAAGGCCTTTGGAGAGGTGGGGAAAATTCGGCTTTCTACCGTAGAACCCCCAAAAAAGAAACGAATGCCGATCCTTTCCAACCGATATAAAGTGCGCCAAGTATGGTGTGAGTTTCTAAGGGTGCAAAATGGTTGGGGCTTAAAGCTCAAGAAAAATGATACAAGCGCAGATGTGCTTTGCCGACTCCATTCGGAAACAGATAAGGAAAGCGCTGCGGCTTTGCGGCAGTTTTACCTGAAAGCCCGGTACGATGACCGGGAAAATGTCAGCCGTGAGCAGGTAATTGCAGCAAAACAGGCCTTAAAAGGCACAAAAAAGGGAAATACACAATAAAAAATGTCCGTCTTTTAGACGGACATTTTTTATTCATTAAGTAGCCCTAAAAGGGCGCAGTCGGTAAAGGCAGGGGAGGTGTATGCACCGTCAAAAAGGGCTTCCATATTGTCGGTGCTGTTCTCAATCTCCTTGGAAAATAGCTGGGCAGTTTCCACAAAATCACCACCTAAGGTTTTCAGAAGCAGACAGGCAATGACAATCCATTTCACGCGGCAAATCAGGTCGTAGTCGGAAACGGCCTGCAAGTAGTACCGCAAAAGGGCGTAACGGACGAAATATTTCGTTTTTTCCGACCAAGGGGCAGGGGAGGCCGTAGAAAGACGGGCCTTCCACCGGGAAGTGAGAATGTCCAGCTCCCGGAAAAAGGCCAAAATCGCCTCTGTATCACCCGGTAGCGCCAGCTCCTCGGCTCTATCCAATAGAACATCCGGCAAAAATTCTGCTTCCTCGCCGCAGTCAATCCAAGCTTGCACCTCGTGGGCGTATAAAAGGGTAATGGACAGCATTTGGTGCAGGGGATAAGGTGCTTTTTCCCAAAAGGACAGAATGATTTCCCGGCTATTTCGCAGAATCTCCATTACCTCCCGGTCATAATCGCCCTCGCTGTCTTCCGGGAGGGTGCAGGTGAGAATGTGCTGATTTTCTTCCGAAAGAATGAGCCTTGCGGCGGCAGGGCAGGAAAGCTCCAAGCCCCGCTCAATAAAATCGCCGTAGTCGTGGGTTAGACGGGGAAATTCCCGGCAGGTGTGGCTGAGGGCCTCGTGACCAAGCTGACATTGAATTTCGCATAATCCATCCTCACGCCACATAGGACAGCGGCGGTCAGCAATGGTCAGGTAAACGGTGTCTCCCTCCTGACGCATTTTTTTTCGTAGGGAGTCGCCCAATGCACCGGGAAGTTCCCGGTAAAGCCGGGCGGTGGTGGGATCAATATCCACCTCCCATTCCTGACAGCAGCTATCGGGACAAGCACCTGCCAGGCAGGAGAAATTGCGGTAATAATACGGTATATATTCTATCATAAGCAAAACCCAAAAATGGCAAAGCCAAAAGACTTTGCCATTTCCTTTATTCTTCTGTAGCCTGCAGGGAGGTGGCGGCGTTCTGGAAGGTCTCCCGCGCGCTCTCTGCTTTTTCCTTGTACTGCCCCAAAAGGGCAACCAGCTGATCGGTCAGCGCAGAGATGTCCTGGGCGATGATACCTGCGTCCTTAGCCGCACCGGCAAGGACAGAATTTGCACGGTCGTAGATCTGCTGCGCCCGTTCTTGGGCAAGACGCTCCGCCCGTTCTGCACGGCGATAGGCTTCCAGTTCCTCCTCGGTGGCGTTGGAGGGCTCACCGGCGGCAGCACTCTGCAGTTTGGCTTCTAATTCCTTTACACGGGCCTGGGCTTCATCCACCCGGGCCAGCAGCCCCCGCTCCCGGTTTTGGGCGGCGCGGAGCTGATTTTGCATCTGCTCCAGCTGGGTCTTATTGCGGTTGTTGATAAATTCGATATAGTGAACCACATCCTCCCGGTTAAAACCGTTGAGGGCAGAACGGAAATTCTGAACAGAAGCCATAAAAAGTTCCTCCTTGGTATAAAATGAACGGATTTTCTATAATTATACCACAGATTTCCAAAGAAAACAACTCCTGACGATAAAAAAGCGGCAATCGCCGGATGGCTTTTTTCAAAGGCAAAAATGATTCTGTAAAGAGAATCGGACGCTTGTAATATTTTGTTGAATATGCTATGATACTGCAAGAAATTAGAGAAAAGGGGAAATAGAATGGATGCCCTTACTACATTACTGCTGACCACATCCATCGCCGGCGTGGCAGGCACCGGGTTGGGTGGCTTGATCGGCGCGATGCTGCAAAAGAACTCTAACCGGGCGGTCAGCCTGCTGCTGAGCTTCGCAGGCGGTGTCATGCTGAGTGTGGTCTGCTTCGATCTTGTGCCGGAGGCGATTGAAACAAAAGCCGGAATTATTGCGGTGATCGGAGCGGTTGCCATCGGTGTGCTGGTAACTTATTTGCTCAACGACTGGATCGACAGGAAAACAATGCCGGAAATTCCCCATATTGATGAAAACCATCCCAAAACAGCGGATGATTTGGACGAGCTGATTCACAGCGACCATTTGGAACACCATTATGCCCGCAAGGACAATAAGTTTTCCCTGTTTGTGGCAGGTATTGTGATGGCCTGCGCCATTGCGCTGCATAATGTGCCGGAGGGTATGACCATCGGCGCATCCTATGCCAGTAACGATGGGGTAATGGGCAGCGCAGCGCTGATTTTGGCAGTGCTGATTGGCCTGCATAATATCCCGGAGGGAATGGCGGTTTCCGTACCCCTTATCAGCGGCGGAATGGGCAAGGTGAAAGCGGTGCTGATCACCGCGGCCTCGGGTATTCCTACCGTTTTGGGTGCGCTGCTTGGCTATGCTTTGGGAGAAATCGGACCTTTGGGTTTGACACTCAGTCTTGGCTTTGCCAGCGGCGCGATGCTGTATGTGGTGTTCGGTGAAATTCTGCCTCAATCCATTTTGATGTATCACAGCAAAGCCCCTGCGTTTTCCGCCATTGTTGGTATTTTGGTCGGTATTCTTATTATTTTCGTCTAAGAAGGGAAGATACTTATGGCAAAAAATACAGTAGAGAAACAGATCCATTCCAGAAAAATCCAAACACCCAACGCAATCTATGGTATTTTGGGTACAGTGTGGAAGCTTTTTATGTATAAGCAGTACAATGTCCACTATACCTTCAAAAAGGATTTCCGGAAAGAACCCGGTCCTTATTTCTTTATCAGCAATCACGCATCCCGGCTGGACTATATTTTTACCGGCGTGCCCCTTTTGCCTGCGCGGATGAATTATGTGGCGGGCTACAATGAGTTCCACCGCTCCCATCTGTCGCTGGTGTTTAACCTGCTGCGGGTCATTCCCAAGAAGAATTTTACCCCGGACCTTTATACGGTCAAGGAAATCAGCCGGGTTATCAAGTCTGGCGGCAGAGTGTGCATTTTCCCGGAGGGTATGAGCTCCATTTCCGGTGCGAATCAGCCTGTCGCCATTGGCACAGGAAAGCTCTTCAAGCACCATAAAGTGCCGGTGTATTATTCTGTAATCCGCGGCGGCTACCTGACAAGCCCCAAGTATAACTTAAAAGACCGCTGTGGCTATGTGGAAGTGGAATTTGACCAGCTGTTCACCCCGGAGGACTTGGAAAAAATGACCCCCGAGGAAATCGAGGAAGCCATCAACAAGGCCATTTATCACGACGATTATGCCTGGAATAAAATCCACAAACATTCCTATAACATCGGAGAAAACGGCGCGGAGGATTTGGAGGATTTGCTGTTTTGGTGTCCCAAGTGCGGCAAGCGGCATACGATGGCCACCAAGGGCAATACCATTTACTGCGAAAACTGCGGCAACGGCGCAACGCTGACCGATACGTATGAGCTTGTTCCCTTTGATGAAACCTGCGTAATCCCCGAAACCCAAACCGCCTGGTTTGAGATGGAGAGAAATGTGATTCGCCAGGAGGTAATGCAGGAAGATTTTGTACTTGAAGAGAATGTAAAGCTTGGCATCCTGCCGGAGTATGAACTGCTGAAAAATCAGGCAACCTCGGAGATTGTAGGCAGCGGCGTTCTGCGGCTGGACAGAACCGGCCTTACCTACACCGGCACAAAGAACGGGGAGGATTTCTCCTTCCATCTGGATAGCCACGAGGTGCCGACTTACGGTATGTGTACCGATGTGAGCCGCTTTTACACCTTCCTCAACGGCGAGTTTATGGAATTTTACCCAGAGCATCGTGTGGTAGAAAAGTTCTTCCTGGCAACAGAAGAAATCCACCGCTTAAACGGCGGCAAATGGAAGGCTTTTTCACCCAAAGAGGAAGCGATCGCTAAATAAAAAAGGGGAGGCGCGAGCCTCCTCTTTATTTTTGGTAAATTTATGGATTCATACTCCTGTGGATATGCCAAAATGGGATAACTTATTGTAAAGACTGACACTTGTGAAATTTTTATGCGTCGTATTCGTGTTCAAATCCACAATTTCCACAACAATAACAAACCTTCTTTTTTCCCAATGCACCACCTACTAAACCGACTGGTCCAAGTAGTACAGCACCAAGTGCGGCTTTTCCCACACTAAATCCCTTCTTGGATTGATCAACTTTTACCCACTTTATGCTTTCATTACACATAGGACATTTTGTTGGAGCTCTCATTTTTTTCACCTCATAGTTATGCACTGCCTCTAATGCAGTATAATTTAGTTATTAATATATTAACGTAATATTCTGAAACAAAAATGTATTTAATGATCACAGCTATAACAAATATAGCCACCACCTCTATATGTCCAATTTGTCTTTCTTCCGCAATATTTACATCTTCCGCCGCTACTATCGCTGCCTCCATCGCTACAAGAGCCAATCAACGAGAGAAGCAAGATTATGACAATTGCAACAATCCAACCGCTTTTTTTATTCTCCATTCTTTCTTTCATTTCCTTTCACAAAAATAAAAAATGCGCAGCCGAAGCTGCGCACGAAAAACGCACAGCCCCATTTGCTGCGACACAAACTTCACTCCCTATATAGGTATGCGAAAATGGGCATGCATTTTTACCAAAATAAAAATACACACCTATAAAGAGAGTTATTCAGTTTGTGTCGCAAGAGTATTCTACACCACCTGACGGCAATTATCAAGTGTTTTGCATTAGAAAACAAAAAAAGCTCCCTTGTGTAAAGAGAGCTGTCAGCTGGACAGGCTGACTGAGGGATTGTTGCCGTCCAACGGGCTGCGCACACCGGAAGGGACTCGTGCAATTTGCCGGTGGCAAATTGTAAGGTAGCCACCAGTGTTTGCACTGGTGGCAGCAGATGCCCACCGGGCATCTGCATTTTATATCTTCGAGTCCCGTCCTTTTTATTAACGTGCCGGAAGGGACTCGTTTAATCAAGGTTCGCCTCCGTCGAGCCGTCGGCGGCAACAGTCCACAGGACTGTTGCATTTGAGTTTTTCGAGTCCCTTCGCGGAGCGAATAAAAAGAGGATACCCATTTGGGTATCCTCTCTTTTATTGGTACGCCGGAAGGGACTCGAACCCCCAACCCTCAGAACCGGAATCTGATGCTCTATCCATTGAGCCACCGGCGCATCAGCCAAGCTATTATAACAGCCTTTTCCTGTTTTGTAAAGTCCGAAATATGAAAATTCCGGGTCGGAAATGAGAAAATTCAAAAACCGCAGCCTGCAGGATTGCTTTTTATGGCGAATTTTGAATAATTGATATATTCCCTGTCTCCCTTTTGGGAAAAGCAAAAAGAAAGGATAAGAAACTATGTTTAGTGTAAACCATTTTATTTGGCTGGCAATTTCCTTTGCAGCGATGGCGGCTGCGCTGTGCTACCTGAAAAAGAATAAGCCTTCTTTGGTGTCGGTTCTGTCTGTTTGCTGTGTCCTGTGCATCTTGTCTGAGGTAACCAAGACATTTAGCGTGCTTGAGATGGTTCCTTCCTCAGATGGGTCGACAATGCACGCATATTTGGAAATGGGTCAAGTGCCGCTGCACCTTTGCTCTATTCAGATTATCTTTATTTACTTTACCCGCTTTACCAAAAATCTGAAAGCGAGAGAGACCCTCCTTGCCTTTATGTACCCCTCCTGCATTTTGGGCGCGGCTTTTGCTATGGCAGTTCCTACCATTTTTTCCTCTACAGTGCCCGTATCTCAGGCATTTACCCATCCGCAGGCCTACCAGTATTTCCTGTACCACGCAATGCTCATCGTCTTAGGCATTTACATTGTAATGTCCAAGGAAATCAAGCTGAAAGCGAAGCATTACCTGTCCAGCCTGGCAATTTTGGGCGTTATGGGCTTTTGCTCCATTTACTTAAACTCCATTTTCGCTTCTCCCACTTATGTAGACGGCGAGCTGATCAGCGTGGATTATTCTACCAACTTCCTGTTTACCCAGGAAACACCCATCGGGATCGCCCTGACGGAAAAGTGGCATTGGTTTTTGTACTTAGGAATTATCGGGATGATGGCAGTGGTACTCATCGGTTTTTTTTATCTGCCCTTTATCATTAAGGAGAGCAAGGAAAAGGAAAACAGCGTAAAAGAGCAGCCTGCGGTATAATTTCGCAGACGCAGCAGAAAAAAGTGTCAAAATTTGTCTTTCCCGCATAGGATGGGTGGGTGGGGAAACCCGGAAATCCATTTCAGGAGGGCGGTTATGGCAATCTTTTCCAATCAGGCAACCTTGACCTATAACGGAAACTCCACCAATTCCAATATTGCTTATGGCGAGATTTTGGATGTGCTGGCAGTTACCAAAACAGCCATCGAAGGGGATTATACCCCGGGTAGGCTGGTAACCTATGTGGTTACTCTGCGCAACACAGGAAATCGGGTGCTCAGTGGGGTAACGGTAACGGACAATTTAGGCGCTTACCAATTCGGCGGCGCAACGGCCTATCCGCTGACCTATGAAGCATACAGCGGC
>SVKZ01000035.1 GCA_015068165.1 Oscillospiraceae bacterium | reverse complement strand
TACTTATTCTGCCCGTGTCCGGAAGATCCTCAGCTCCTACGGCTCTTTCATTCAGCGAATGGAGGGCGAATTTGACGACACAGGTTATCAAATCATTGAAATTAAGACCTTTACGGAAATGTTAGGCATTCGGGATACCCTGCAAGCCCCTGTGCTGGCAACGGAAAACCGGGACGAGACGATGACCCGTTTCCTGATTCCCACAAATACAAAGCTTCTGTATGTTTATGAGATCAAAGTGGACAACTTTGACGAGATTTACGGCAGAGCCTGATTAAAGATTACATAAAAAAGGAGAGTGCTGCTATGAAGAACTGGATGAAAGTCGTTCTTGGTGTGGCACTCTCTTTTATGGTTTTATTTACCTGCATTGGCTATGCGGCGCTGACAGATACCCTGTCCATTTTCGGCAAGGCGGAAATTACCGTTCCTGAGGGCCTGTTTATTGTGGATATGCAGGTAAAAGGCTCTGCAACAGAGCTTGATGTAAATGAATTTACCTATATTCCCTATTCCACGACAGTAGATGTAGGGCTGAGCAACAGTAAAAGCAACACAGCTGGTACAGTTACTTATACTATTACAGTATTCAATAACACCAAGCGAACCTACGCATATCGGGATTTGTATTATCAATCTCCTTTGGAAAACTATAACGGCAACCAGTATATTGTAAAAACGGACAACAGATGGAGAAACCAAGAGCTTATTGTTACGACGGCCTTTCCCAATGGCAACAAAGTGGAGCCCGGGGAAAGCTTGAGCTTTGAGGTTACCTATAAGGTAGACACGGGGCTAAACAGAAACCAAACCTGGAAATCTTTGACAAATTATCAGTTCGGTATCAATGTGGACTCTATAGCAGAAGCTCAGGAAGCGGTGTTTGAGAAGTTCCTGAATATTTTGAATGCGCCCTCTACCTATCAGACACTGTGCGCCCGAATTGACGATAAGTTTAATGGCGCAGAGTGGTCTTCTAACTATATTGGCAATGTTACCGGCTCCTACAGCGATGACTCCACAACGGTCAATGAGCTGTTTGCTGGTCAGCTGCAAATGGTGATCGACGGCGTGAAAAACCCGGTTACGGTTATGATCAAGCACGAAAATGTGGATGGAAGACAGGATACGGGCGACGACTATACTGCGGTCAACGGCAATCAATCCTTTACCGGCTATGGCTGTGAGTTTACCCTGTATATGACTACGGATGTATTAGATGGAAAAACCACGCCTGAAATTTATGCGGCGGTCTTTACCTGTGATCGAAACGAAGATGGATCCTGCGGTTCGTGGTATATGCTGGGTGAGCATTACAGGGGTACTGCTACAATCAATAGCTATGATGGTGGCAACAATACCGGCTCCTTTGATACCGGTACCTGGCGATCCTATGCCGAGACCTATACACCGATCGACGGATATTCCTATCAGCTTGCCAATAATTTGACGATTCAACAGGTTACCCAGGACACAGATGCCAATGCGGTGGCGGTGTTGGAGCAGATGCTGACCCAAGCCAAGAAGATTTTGGACGACAATATCTATGCCGGTTCCGGTATGGAAGCGCTGGAGAAAACCTACTTTGCCTATATGGACGCATCGGATTTATACAATGTGGACGCAAACGGAAATATTACGGTCAAAGACGGTGTAACCCGGTCGCAGATCGTTCCCCATTTGCAGAAGATCGCCAATGCCCTCAAAGCCTTTGAAGGCGTACAATAATAAAAAGCAAACGCCGCCCAAGGGGATTCCCCTGGGCGGTGATTCTATTCATTTGCAAATAAATGAAAATATGTAGGGGCGATTCAAGAATCGCCCGCGGGCGCATCGTGATGCGCCCCTACGGTGTGATACGATGGTGCAGTGCAAACCCGGTCGGATGAGGGATTTATAACCTTCCCCTTTGGGGAAGGGGGACCGCTTGCGGTGGATGAGGTTAAAACCTTTCGCCTTTTAAAATGCATCAATAAATACGAAACATTGTAACCTCACCTGGCAAAAATCAAAGATTTTTGCCACCCTCCCCAAAGGGGAGGGTTTACCCGCACCTCAACAGACGGTAGCAGACTTGTTCGGATGAGGGATTCGTTTGCATTTTATATCTTCGAATCCCCCATCCTCGCCAAAATAAAAATTGCCATCCGAAAGGATGGCAATTTTTATTGGCAGAGGATGAGGGATTCGAACCCCCGCGAACGGAGTCAGAGTCCGGTGTGCTACCGTTACACTAATCCTCTATCAGGACCTTGTTTATTATACGCAAAATTTACCAAATGTCAAGAGATTTTTCCTATTTTCTGAAAAACTCTTTCCACGCTTTATTCTTCCCAGGGGAAGGGCTTTCCATTCAGCACATTTTTGCGGATATAACGGAACGTTTCCTTTTCACCCTTCTCCTTCAGCATCAGCAGGAGAAAATCCAGCTCCCGGGCGGTTTTTGGGTGCATTCGCTGCTTTTCGATACTGCCGGTGAAGTAGGCCAGCGCAGAGCCGTCAGTATATTTATCCCCCTGATAGACCTTGCAGGCGGCTCTCCTGTCCATTACCATTTCTATGAGGTATTTCCGGGGCATTGGCACAGGCTCATACTGCCGGGATTGCATATTCATATCCGTCCAATATTCGTAATGATGGCGGTTGCGGCCTTTGTGATGCATCCAGGCATCGCTGTAGCCCTTATCTTCCCGTTCGGCGGCGTTGGGGCTGCGGTTGCCCTGATAATAGCGCATACCGCTCCGAAATTCCGTGGGGGAGTACTTGGACAGATCGTGGGTAAGTCCTTGCCCAATTAAACCGACCCGGAAACAGCCTTCCATTACTATGAGTTTATGTTTGGTTATGGTGCAAAAATGGCAAAAAGCCTTCATTTTCTCACTTCCGTTTCTTTTCCTATTATATGCGTTTGCCGGCAAAAAAGCAAGGGGGATATGGCTTGACCTTTTATCCCGGCGGGGCTATAATAGAAATATCTATGTAGAAAGAAGTGTCGTGTTTTGGAAAATCAACGCCTGTATTTAACGGAAGGGTCAATTTGGAAAGGTATGCTCCTGTTTGCCCTTCCGGTATTTTTGGGTAATGTATTCCAACAATTATATAATGCCTTTGACGCCTGGTGCGTGGGTAATTACATTGGCGATTCTGCGTTGGCGGCGGTCAGTTCCTCCGGAAGCCTGATTTTTATGATGATCAGCTTCTTTAACGGCGTGGCGATGGGCGCAGGCGTGGTGATTGCCCGGTGCTTCGGCGCAAAGCAATATGACGAGATGGGGAAAGCCATTCATACGGCGGTGGCCTTTGGTCTTGTTACCGGCGCGGCTTTGACGGTGGCAGGCGTTACGCTTACGCCAACCATTTTGCGCTGGATGGGTACGCCGGAGGATGTTTTACCCCAATCCATCAGCTATTTCCGCTTCTATTTCGCAGGCGGTATTTTTACCGTTATGTTTAATATGTTCGTGGGCATTCTCCACGCGGTGGGAGACAGCCGCCACCCTTTGTATTACCTGATTATTTCTACCTGCGTCAATATTGTGCTGGATATGGTTTTGGTGGCAGGCTTGGGCTTTGGCGTAGGCGCGGCGGCACTTGCCACCACCATTTCCCAGGGAATCAGCGCCCTACTCTGCTGTATTCACTTGATGCACACCGATGCGCCTTATAAGCTCAAATTAAAAGAGGTGCGGTTTCATTGGAAGAGCCTGGGGGATATTGTGCGTTACGGACTGCCCTCCGGCGTGCAGAACAGCGTGATCGCCCTTGCTAATGTGGTGGTGCAGTCCAATATTAACAGCTTCGGCAAGGCGGCAATGGCCGGCTGTGGGTCGTATGCCAAGTTAGAAGGCTTTGCATTCCTGCCGGTAAATTGCTTTACCCAAGCCCTTTCCACTTTCGTGGGTCAGAATTTGGGCGCAGGACAGCACGAACGGGTAAAAAAGGGCGTGGGCTTCGGCATTATCTGCAGTTGCCTGATGGCAGAGGTTGTTGGTGTCCTTTCCTATGTGTTTGCGCCTCAGATGATCGGCTTTTTTAGTGAATCTGCGGAGTCGGTGGGTTACGGTGTCAGCCATATGCGGACGATTTGCCTGTTTTACAGCCTACTGGCCTTTTCTCACTGCATTGCCGGCATTATGCGGGGGGCAGGCAAGGCGACTGTGCCAATGTTTACGATGCTGGCCTGCTGGTGCGTGATCCGGGTGGCTTATATTTCTGTTGCGGTGAAATTTGTCAATGAACTGACCACCGTTTCCTGGGCTTATCCCATTACTTGGATACTTAGCAGCATTATTTTCCTGATCTATTTCCTGAAGGCCGATTGGATTCACAGCTTCGATCGGGCAAACGCTACACAAAAGGTATAAAAATGGGAGAAAACAAAAATGAAATCTATCCGAAGTATTTATAAAATCGGCTTAGGCCCATCCAGCTCCCATACCATGGGTCCGGCCTATGCCGCCAGCCGTTTTTTGCGAGAACATCCCCAAGCGGACTATATCCGGGCAATACTTTACGGCTCTTTGGCAAAAACCGGCCAGGGCCACGGCACAGACCGGGCCATCGGTGAGATTTTTGCAGATATTGCCCACGATCGTGTCTGATTGCGAAACACCCACCCCCGTCCACCCCAACACCATTGCGTTTATCGCAATGAAGGATGGCTGTGAAATAGCACGGTAGAATTTCTACAGCATTGGCGGCGGCAATATTCGTACTGATGGCGAGGAAGCTGCCCCGGAGAAGGAAATTTACGAGGAGAACAGCTTCAGCGCTATTGCGGAATTTTGTAAAACCCACAATATTCGGCTTTCCGATTATATTTTCCAGCGGGAAGGGGAGGGCTTCCGGGAATTTCTGTTTGAGGTTTGGCAGACAATGCAAAATGCCATCGGGGAAGGTCTCAGCAAGACCGGTACATTGCCCGGCGGCTTGGATGTGGAGCGGAAGGCCCAGTTTTTGCATAGCCAAAAGCATATCGACGAAAGCCCCCAGACCCGGGAAAACCGGCTGGTCTGTTCCTATGCTTTTGCGGTCAGCGAGCAAAATGCTGATTGCGGCACATCGTAACGGCACCTACCTGCGGCTCTTGCGGTGTGCTGCCTGCGGTGCTGAAGTATATGCAGGAGAAAAACCATTTCTCCGACAGCGATATTTTGCGGGCATTGGCAGTTGCGGGCTTAATCGGTAATGTGGTACGCACCAATGCCTCCATCAGCGGTGCAGAGTGCGGCTGTCAGGCAGAGGTTGGTACGGCCTGCTCTATGGAAGCCGCGGCGCTGGCAGAGCTGTTTGAAATGGGTATCGACCAAATCGAATACGCCGCCGAGGTGGCAATGGAGCACCATTTGGGACTGACCTGCGACCCGGTTTGCGGGTTGGTGCAGATCCCCTGTATTGAGCGAAACGCTGTGGCGGCGATGCGGGCCATTAACGCCCTTTCCCTTGCCAATTTCCTCTATGCCAGCCGGAAGGGGTCTTTTGATGTGGTGGTGGAAACTATGTATCAAACCGGCAAAGACATTTCCCACCTCTACCGGGAAACCGCCGAAGGCGGCCTTGCAAAGCTGTACAATCAGTAAAATAACGGCTCGCCGGTCGGCGAGCCGTTATTTGTTATTTTGTAATATCCCTTGCCACATGGACGCCGCTGGCGGAAGCGTGGGAGAGGGAGTGGGTAATGCCGCTGCCGTCGCCAATGATGTAAAGTCCGGGGTGGCAGGACTCCAACCGTTCATTGACCTCGACTTCCATATTGTAGAACTTGACCTCTACACCGTAGAGAAGGGTATCGTCGTTGGCAGTGCCGGGAGCGACCTCATCCAAGGCGTAAATCATTTCGATAATGCCGTCCAAGATCCGCTTGGGAAGCACAAGACTCAGATCGCCGGGGGTAGCTTGCAAAGTGGGGGTAAGGAAGGCCTCCTCAATTCGCTTGGGGGTAGAGCGCTGACCGCGAATTAGATCGCCAAACCGCTGGACGATGACACCGCCGCCTAACATATTGCTCAGCCGGGCAATGGACTCGCCGTAGCCATTGGAGTCCTTGAACGGCTCGGAGAAATGCTTGGCAACCAGCAGGGCAAAGTTGGTATTTTCCGTTTGCAGAGCAGGATCGTCATAGCTGTGGCCGTTGACGGTGATAATGCCGTTAGTATTCTCGTTGACCACTGCGCCCCGGGGATTCATACAGAAGGTGCGGACCTTGTCGCCGTACTTTTCCGTGCAGTAGACGATTTTGCTTTCGTACAACTCGTCGGTGATGTGGGCAAAGACGGCGGCGGGAAGCTCTACCCGGACACCGATGTCCACACGGCTGGACTCTGTGGGGATGGACAGCTCCTTGCAGACCTTTTCCATCCATTTACTGCCGCTGCGGCCCACGGAGACGATACACTTTTGACAGGTGTAAGCGCCCTTTTCACATTCCACGGTATAGCCGTTGTCCTTTACAGAAATGGACTGTACAGGGGTATCAAAGAAGAAGTCCACCTTATCCTGCAGATATGCGTACAGATTTTCCAGCACCACATAGTTCACATCCGTGCCCAAATGGCGGACGGAGGCATCCAAAAGGTGCAGATTGTGCTGAATACACACGGTCTTAAACCGGGTACCGGCGGTGGAGTAGAGTTTTGTGCCTTCGCCGCCGTATTTGAGATTGATTTCGTCCACATAGCGCATCAGCTCCAGCGCCTTACTTTTGCCGATGTACTTATACAGCGTACCGCCGAAATCGTTGGTGATGTTGTACTTGCCGTCGGAAAATGCGCCTGCGCCGCCAAAGCCGCTCATAATGCTACAGCTTTTGCAGCTGATGCAGGATTTGACCTTGTCCCCGTCGATGGGACAGCGGCGCTTGTTCAGGGCGTGGCCGGCCTCAAAAACAGCGATTTTCAGTTCGGGCTTTTGCTGTACCAGTTCATAGGCTGCAAAAATACCGCCGGGGCCTGCGCCGATAATAATTACATCATAATGCATAGAGGTATCCTCCTGTAAAAAATGCGGGGGATATGTTTACACATACTGAATTATTATACCATATCTTTTTGAAAAAACAAGTGAATGCTTTTCTGTTGCATTTGCAACATAAATATAGTATACTAAGACCGTGAGGTGATGGTTATGGCGCATTTTATGGATTCGGTGCAGTCGCCCCTGTTTGAGGGAATAGCTCCGGAGGAACGGATAAAAATGCTCAGTTGCTTCGGATATTACTTAGGCAGCTTCCAAAAAGGGGAAACAGTGGCAATGGAGGGTTCTTATATCCGCCATTTCGGGGTGGTACTCTCCGGAAGCGTGGATATGGTCAAGGAGGATATTTGGGGCAACCGGACACTCCTTGTGCGGTCGAAAAAGGACGATGTGTTCGGTGAGAGCTTTGCCTGCGGCGCAGATAAATTATCGGATATGCGGTTTTACGCCTATGAGGATACAAGCGTGCTGTTCCTTTCCTTTGACAAGGTAATGCACAACTGCCAAAATGCCTGTACCTGCCACCATAAGCTGACGGACAATATGGTTCGGGTCATCGCCGCCAAAAACCGGGCGCTGATGAAAAAGGTGGAGGTGGTCTCCAAACGGACCATCCGGGAAAAGGTGCTTTCCTACCTTTCTCAGCTCTCCCAAAGCCAAGGCACACGGTATGTGGAATCGCCCTTAGGCCGGGTTGAGTTGGCGGAATACTTGTGCATAGACCGAAGCGCCCTGACCCGGGAGCTTGTGAAAATGCAGGAAGAGGGTCTCATCGACTACGATAAAAATATTTTCCGTATTCTGTAAATAACCCCCGATGGATGTGATAAATGCAACATCCATCGGGGGGTTTCTATCATATAATAAAGAAAAAACAAGGAGGTACTTTTTATGATTGCAGAAGGATGCCAGGGAAAACCCAGAACCCCCACCATTCACGAAAAAATCTGCCCCCAGTGCGGCAGTGTCATTGAACTGTTTTCCATCGACACCCAGGTAGCTTGTGATAACTGCGGCTTTGTTGCCTATAACGATACATTAAGCTGTGTCCAGTGGTGCGCCTACGCGAAAAAGTGCGTGGGTGAGGAGATGTACGAAAAAATGATGGCCATTGCCGCCCAGCAGAAAGAGCAGGCAGCTTTGCAGCGGCAGAAACGGAGGGAAGCCGTATGATTCGCAAGATTATCGTCATTGACGAAGAAAAATGCGATGGCTGCGGACTTTGCGCCAAAGCCTGCCACGAGGGGGCCATCGGCATTGTAGAAGGCAAGGCGAGGCTTCTCCGGGAGGACTACTGCGACGGGTTAGGCGATTGCCTGCCTGCTTGCCCGCAGGGAGCAATTCAGTTTGAAATGCGGGAAGCCCCCGCTTACGACCATCAGGCAGTGCTGGCGGCGAAACAGCAGAAGAACACTCCGGATGTGCCGAACTGCCTGATGAATTTCCCGGTACAGCTGAAGCTTGTACCCCCCAATGCCCCTTATTTTAACGGGGCAGACCTGCTGATTGCCGCCGACTGCACCGCCTTTGCCTACGGTAATTTTCACCGGGATTTTATGGCGGGGAAGGTAACACTCATCGGCTGTCCCAAGCTGGATATGGTCAATTATGCAGAAAAACTCACCCAAATTTTTGAAAACAGCGATGTTCGGAGCATTACTGTGGTGCGGATGACCGTGCCTTGCTGCGGCGGCTTACCTTTTGCGGTAAAAACCGCGCTGCAAAATGCGGGAAAAGATGTTCCCGTAAATATCATAACCCTGTCTCCGAATGGACAAATTATAGCGTAAAGGAGGTCTCATTATGAGCCATTTGAAAGGAAAAACCGTAATTATTACCGGCGGCGGTCGGGCAGTATTAAAGGATGGAAGGTGTGGATCCATCGGTTACGCCATCGCCACCGCTTTTGCCAAGGAAGGGGCAAACTTAGTCCTTACCGGACGGAATATGCAAAAGCTGCTGGATGCCAAGGAAGCACTGGAACGGCTTTACGGCGTGCAGGTCCTGCCTGTGCAGGCGGATGTGTCTGCGGGAGAAGATAATGAAAAAACCGTACAAAGGGTAGTAGAACAAGCGGTGGATACCTTCGGCGATATCCACGTTCTTGTCAATAATGCCCAGGCATCTGCTTCCGGTGTGCAGCTGGCAGATCATACTGTGGAACAATTTGATCTGGCGGTCTATTCCGGGCTCTATGCCACGTTCTTGTATATGAAAGCTTGCTACCCGCATCTTAAAAAGACCCAGGGCAGCGTTATTAACTTTGCTTCCGGCGCAGGTCTTTTTGGTAATTTCGGACAGAGCGCCTACGCCGCTGCCAAGGAAGGCATTCGCGGTCTTTCCCGAGTAGCCGCAACGGAGTGGGGAAGAGATGGGATCAATGTAAATGTGGTTTGCCCCTTAGCCTGGACAGCGCAGCTGGAAAGCTGGGCGGACGCAAAGCCGGAGGCATTCAAAGCCAATGTGCATATGCCGCCTATGGGTCGTTTCGGTGATCCGGAGGAAGATATCGGCAGAGCCGTTGTGGCGCTGACATCCCCGGACTTCAAGTATATGAGCGGCGAGACCATTACCTTAGAAGGCGGAATGGGATTAAGACCGTAAAAAAAGCCACCCACACGGGTGGCTTTTTAATTGACAGTTGACAATTGACAATGGACAATGGACAATTATGGTGTCGGTGTTGCCGACGGATTTATATGTAGGGACCGGCGTCCCCGACGGTCCTAATACAAATACAAGCAAGGGGCGCAAGTTCATTTTAGGGGAATTTGGCCTCAGGGGTTCAAACATTGTAAATCAATGCTGTTTTTGGCATTTATCTAAAAATAACTGCGATTGCTTATGGATTTCTTCAAGGGGCAGAAGATTCACTTGTTCAAGATGACTGTCAATTGTGAAATATCCACGAAGCAGTGGATCGATATTCTGATATTCTTGCTCTGCTTTTTTAAGAGTCTCTGTAAAGCAAGTATATCCGTATGTATGTACAAGATAGGGAAGTCCTGCAATCGACAAAATATAGTTATAGTCGATATAGTCGTGATTCTTTTCGAGGTTCTTTTGGAATTTCTCCATTATCGGGTTCAATTCTTCTTCCGACGCATAAATCGCATAACCACGAATAAAGAAAACCTTCATGGCAAGTCTACGACATTTTTTGATGTTTTCTAAATAGAATTCTCTAAGATCAAATTCGTAAGAAGATGGATTGCGCAGTAAAATACGAAGGTGTATAAAACGGATTTCCCAAATGTGCTTCGTTGAAGTCGCTTTTGCACACAAATAATTAACAAGCTCTTGCGTCAGCTCTATATTATCAAGCTGATTGAGGAGCGCTGTATATTCAGGCTGCAGCAAACAATCAGAGCATTTCTTGAATGCTTGCTCTAGCGCTGATAATAAACAATGATCCATAACAAGCCCTCCTTTCTTTTAACTATATCATAAAAAGCAAGAAACTGCAACGGTGATAAGTGAAGGGATGGATGGGGAAGGACTTGAGGAGATTCGTTTAATCAAGGTAGCCACCTGTTGCGGTGCCCGGCGATTGATCTTGGACATTCGGCCTTCGTCCCTCGCCGACCGCGGCCACTCGCTCTGCTCCCTTCATCTGCCACTGGCAGCGGTCGCATCGCTCCCCAGTGTTTGCACTGGTGGCAGGAATATGCCACCGGCATATTCCATTTTAGGTCTTCGAATCTCCTCTGCGTGAATACCATACCAAAAAGAGAACCACCATAAAGGTGGTTCTCTTTTTGGTGGACTTGAGGAGATTCGAACTCCCGACCCCCACAATGCGAATGTGGTGCGCTCCCAACTGCGCTACAAGCCCTTGTGTTTACTTGCTCATTATAGACCCCTAAAAACAGGTTGTCAAGATATTTTCATCTACATATAAATCTGTTGGAAATACCAACACCATAATTGCCAATTATCAACTCTCAACGGTCAATTAAAAAAGCCGCCCGGGTGGGCGGCTTTTGTTATGCTATCGGTTCAAAGTCGGCACTGCCGTGTATGCATATATCATAAAAAGAGGTGCAGGGGCGATTTACAAACTGTCTTGCAGCATTATTTATAGTTTGGTTTTGAAATATTTGTTAGTCCAAGAATGTAGTCAGTTGATGTCTTGTATAATTGCGCTAACCGGATTAATATATCTGTTGGTATATCCCGCAGCCCCCGTTCATATCGGCTGTACTGAGGTTGTTTCATACCAAGAAAATCTGCAACTTGCTGTTGTGATAGATCATGGTCTTCCCGTAAATCCCGTAGCCGCGGATAATAATTATCCATATAAACACCCTCACGACACACTAAAATAACCAATCGGTATTGACATAGTAACACTTTTATGCTACGATTATCCCAATATATAACCGTACGGTTATATATTGGGATTTTTTGTTTTTTTAGGAGGATATATGATTATGTTCGACAATATCGGAGGAAAGATTAAAGGATTAGCAAAGACCGTTTGCTGGATAGGAATTGGTATATCTGTATTCATTGGTTTTGTTTTTGTTATAATTGGTGCGGAAAATAGCTACGGTTCTGATGATAATGTGCTTGCGCCGTTAGGTATGTTTATTATGCTTGGTGGTTCATTCCTGTCTTGGATCGGTTCGTTTTTGTTATACGGTTTCGGCCAACTAATTGAAAATAGCGACCAGCTGGTAGAACTCAATGGCGGCTCAGCAAAAAAGAGTGCTTCGCAGCATACTCCATATCCCGTCAAAGTAAAAACGAACGACAGCCAATCGAGAGAGGAAAAGGTCAATGAATTAAAAAAATTAAGAAATGCCGGCCTCATTACAGATAAAGAGTTTTTGGAAAAGCTGAGTGAACTGTAAGGCGGGTGGGATAATGCAATCTGTTCTCAAAGAAAAAATACGAAATAAGAACGTATTAACCGGTGTAATCCTATTGGCGATTTCGCTCTTATGCGCTTTTATCAGAGATATAATGGACTTATCCTATTATTCCGTTAGTATCGACTTTAATGCTTTGCTTAATATGGTGTTTTGTTATGGTATTTCCATTGTTTTTGGACTGTTTATCGTGAGAGATTTTCAAACCTCCAAAGGAAGAACCTTACTCACGATCGTTTCGTTGTTACTATTAGCAAGGCAGTTATATTGGTTATTTGATGAAATTGTCTATGGCGATGTGGATACAGTAAATTATGCTGAATATGTTATTTATATTGCCACTTATACTTATATAACCTATTTATCTGTTAAAGGAGCAGTAAAAACGAAACTTGCTTATATACTGCTTGGACTGTCTGCCGCTATATCTTTTATCTACTTAACCGATATATTTGCAGATATGCAATACATTGCTGACCCCGCAGACAAGTTGTATCTTATAACGTATATGCTATACTACTTTGCGTTTGATGTTGCATTTCTTCTGATCGCTCCAAAAGCAATTAAAGTAGAAAGGGTAAGGTCAGTTGAAGAGGAACTTACAGAGCTTAAAGAGCTATTTGATAACGGAATGATTCCGGAGGAAGAACTTAAGAACAAGAGAAAAGAAATATTAAACAAAATGTAGAACAAGAAAGAACTCGCCGCGGCAAATATGCCGCGGCGAGTTCTTTTTTACTTACGCAATTGGCTCAAAATCTGCTGCGCCGTGCTTGCACAGGGGGCAGACGATATCATCCGGGAGGGTTTCACCCTCGTAGATCCAACCGCAGACCTTGCATACAAAGCCTTTTTTGCCGTCGGTTTCCGGCTTGGGCTTTACATGGTTTTGGTAGTAGGTGTAGGACATAGTCTCTTGATTGCCCAGCACCCGGGCTTCGGTAACAGAGCAGATGAACATACCGTGGGTGCCAAGGTCTACATACTGCTCCACCTTTAGGCTCATAAAGGCGTTGGTATGCTGGGGCAGGAAGCGCAGACCGTTATCGGAACGCAGTTCCTCGATGCCTGCGAACTTGTCCGCAGTACGACCGCTTTGGAAGCCAAAATTCTGGAAGATGGAGAAGGGGGCGGTAACATCCAGACAGCATACATTCATAATGCCGGTTTGGCGAATCACATGGTGGGAGTAATTCTCCTTATTGATCGTTACGGCAACCCGGTTGGGGGTGTTGGTTACCTGGGTAACGGTGTTGACAATGAGACCGTTGTCCTTTTTGCCATCGTTGGAGGTTACCACGTACAGACCGTAGCCGATGTTAAAGAGCGCAGAAAGGTCGTTTTTGTTTGCGGTATCGTCCCTGCGGGCAAGGTATTCCTGGCACAGCTCGTCGCTCATTTTCTCAATTTGCGCCCGGCTGTCCTCACTGAGAGCGGAGAGAATACGGACAGTGGTGTCGGTATAGCAGAGATTCTTGGAATTTTCCAGCATTTTCCGCATTACTTTAGCGGCAAGAGGCGCCCAAGAGCCATTTTCCATCAGGGCAACGGTGCGGTTTTGGAAGTTCCGCTCGGTCAGGTGGAGGATATAATCCCGCATAAAGGGGAATACATCGGCGTTATAGGTAGTGGTTGCCAAAACCAGCTTATTGTACCTAAAGGCATCTGCTACTGCCTGGGGCAGGTCGCAGCGGGCCAGATCGTGCAGGATGACCTTGGGGCAGCCCTTTTCGGCAAGTTTTTCTGCCAGCAGTTCCACAGCGGCCTTGGTGTTGCCGTAGACAGAGGTGTAGGCAATTACAATGCCCTCAGCTTCTGCCTCATAAGAGGACCAAAGGTCGTACAGCTTCAGGTAATGACCTAAATTCTCAGTTAGCACCGGGCCGTGAAGGGGGTAAATGGCGGAAATCTCTAAGGTGGAGGCCTTTTTCAGAAGCGCCTGCACCTGAGGACCGTACTTGCCGACGATGCCAATGTAATAGCGACGGGCTTCGTCATCCCAAGGCTCTTCCCGATCCAGCGCGCCGAATTTGCCGAAACCGTCGGCAGAGAACAGCACCTTGCTGTAAAGATCATAAGTTACGATAACTTCAGGCCAGTGAACCATAGGCGCAGCTACGAAAGTAAGGATATGTTTGCCCAAGGGTAAGGTGTCGCCCTCGGAAACCACGATCCGGCGGTCTTCATATTCTGTGCCGAAGAAATTCTGCATCATCCCAAAAGCCTTGGCGGAAGAAACCACGGTAGTTTCGGGATAGACCTTCAGGAAGTTGGCAATATTTGCGGAGTGGTCAGGCTCCATATGCTGGATTACCAGGTAATCCGGCTGACGGTCGCCCAGTACAGCGCGGATATTATCCAGCCATTGGTGGGTAAAGTTCTTGTCCACCGTGTCCATAACGGCAACTTTTTCGTCAACGATCACATAGGAATTATAGCTCATTCCGTTGGGAACGATGTACTGACCTTCAAACAGATCTACCTGGTGATCATTGACACCTACATAGAAAAAATCTTCAACAAGCTTCATAATATACCTCCTTTTACATCTAATGTAGAATAACACATTTTTCACAAAAAGGGAAGCACTAATATTGTTAACTTACTAAAATGTACAGTTTTATATTTATTTTGAAAGCACGGAGGCGCAGATGCAGTGCTTTTAAGCGGAAAGGCAGGCACGTCTCGCCTGCTTGTACGCAGTCCATCGCAGCCCCGGCCACCTCCCGGGGCTGCCCCCGGCCCGGGGGTATAATTGGGTATAGCATTAGTGATATATGAATTTGAAGCGTAGAAAGGAATTTGAAAAATGCTCAACCACATCATCGTAATGGGTCGCCTGACCCGAGACCCCGAGCTGCGCCGTACCGGCAGCGGCATCGCTGTCGCATCCTTCACCATCGCGGTGGATAGAGATTTCTCTCCCAAGGATGGCGGCGAACGGGAAACGGATTTCATCGACTGCGTAGCCTGGCGGCAGACTGGAGAATTTGTCTCCAAGTACTTCCAAAAGGGCCGTATGGCAGTGGTTTCCGGACGGCTGCAGATCCGCAGCTGGAACGACAAGGACGGCAACAAGCGCCGTGCTGCCGAAGTTAATGTTGATAACATTTATTTCGGTGATAGCAAGAGTAGCAATCAGCATAATAAATCTGAAGATTCAGTTTTATCTGATCCTACGGTAGCGGATGATGCTGCATCTCCGATAATGGATGATGATGAATCTTTGCCCTTTTAACGAGTAGTAATATGATCGCAGTCTTTCAGACGAAATACGGACCGCAAGTTATCAAAAGAGATACGATTTACCGTGCATACCAGTATGGAAAATATGTCCGGATCGAACTTGAAGACGGAACACCTATTGATGTGCAGGCCTCCTTTGAGGAGGTCTGCACAATTTGCAATATCCCATTTAAACCCAAACAAAATATTAAACAATAAATATATATCAGAAAAGTGGCTCGTGCTGGTTATCGACTAAGCACTTCTCCAGCAGGTTTTTCCATCAGGTGTTTTCCAACAGCATGTTTCCATCAGGCGCAGCCTGTGGTAAAAGCTGTGGTAAACCTTGTGGGAAAGCCTGTGGTGAAGACCAAAGGCAAGCCATAAGTCTGTGGATAATTGTCAAAAAAATTAAAAAGTGGGCAAAGTGGGCAATTCCGGTCTAAAAGAGCATAAATAACAACGGTCAAAAAGGGGCTAAAAGCCCCGTAATTACAAGACAATAAGCACATAAAGCTCCCACCCCGCCGGGCTCGTCCAAGCGGGGTGGGCAAAATGGGCAATACTGGGCAACTTCCGGACAAAAAATCACAAAATCAAGGAGTGAATATCATAGCACGCAAGAAAAAGACTGTTCCAAAACGGACTGCTCCTATAAAGGAAATTGAAACATATCCGCACTTTAGAAGA
>SVKZ01000034.1:4457-15992 GCA_015068165.1 Oscillospiraceae bacterium | reverse complement strand
TGTTAAGGTGGACAACCTCTCCCAAAAGGAAGTCAAGCAGTGCATCCAGTCCTTTATTTACGGTGTTAATACCCCCTCCCGCTGGGGTACCCAGGCACCCTTTACCAACATTACGCTGGACTGGACCGTTCCCAGAGATCTGGAGAATATGCCCGCCATCGTTGCCGGTAAGGAAATGGACTTTACCTATGGCGATTGCAAGAAGGAAATGGATATGGTAAATCGCGCCTTCATCGAAATTATGATCGAGGGCGATGCCAACGGCCGCGGCTTCCAGTATCCCATTCCCACCTACTCCATTACCCGTGATTTCGATTGGTCTCCCACAGAGAACAACAAGCTCCTGTTTGAGATGACCGCCAAGTACGGCACTCCCTATTTCTCCAACTACATTAACTCCGATATGGAGCCTTCCGATGTGCGCTCTATGTGCTGCCGTCTGCGCCTGGATCTGCGTGAGCTGCGGAAGAAATCCGGCGGCTTCTTCGGCTCCGGCGAGTCCACCGGCTCTATCGGCGTTGTTACCATCAATATGCCCCGGATCGCATATCTTGCCGAGGACGAGACTGACTTCTACAAGCGGCTGGATCACATTATGGATGTTTCCGCCCGCAGCTTAAATGTAAAACGCAAGGTTATCACCAAGCTGCTCGACAGCGGCCTGTACCCCTACACTAAGCATTACCTCGGCACATTCAATAACCACTTCTCCACTATCGGTCTTGTGGGTATGAACGAGTGCGGTCTCAATGCCAACTGGATTCGTGCCGATATGACCACCGAAAAGTGCCAGAAGTTTACGCAGGATGTGCTGAACCATATGCGCGAGCGCTTGTCCGACTATCAAGAGCAGTACGGCGACCTGTACAATCTGGAAGCTACCCCCGCAGAGTCCACCTCCTACCGTCTTGCCAAGCACGATGTGGAGCGTTATCCCGACATTATCACCGCTTCTGAGGACAGCGGCAGCCCCTACTACACCAACTCCAGCCACCTGCCCGTTGGTTACACCGAGGACATTTTCGCAGCCCTGGACATTCAGGACAACCTGCAGACCCTCTACACCTCCGGCACTGTCTTCCACGCATTCTTGGGCGAGAAACTCCCCTCCTGGGAGTCTGCCGCCGCTCTGGTACGGAAGATTGCGGAAAACTACCGTCTGCCCTACTACACAATGTCCCCCACCTACTCCATCTGCAAGACCCACGGTTACCTCTCCGGCGAGCATTTCACTTGCCCTGAGTGCGGTGAGCCCTCCGAGGTTTACAGCCGTATTACCGGCTACTACCGCCCGGTACAGAACTGGAACGTAGGCAAGACCCAGGAGTATAAGGCCCGTAAGGAATACAATATGGAAAAGAGCACCCAGCCCAACCCCAAAAAGCCAGACGCTCTTATGGCAGAAGAAAAGGGCTGCGCCGATTGCGACAAGACCCTGCTCTTCACCACCGCCACCTGCCCCAACTGCCGTATCGCAGTAAAGATGCTCGACGATGCGGGCATCCCTTATGAAAAGGTACTGGCAGAAGATGTTCCCGAGCTTGCCGCAAAGCTGGGCATCCATCAGGCGCCCACTTTGGTCTCCGGCGGTCAGCTCTACACCGGCCCCGGCGCCATCAAGAAATTCATTGCCCAATAAAAAATACACTTAAAAGGAAGCGGGAACCCCGCTTCCTTTTGCTTTACAAAAAACAGTAGATTTTTTACAAAATTGTGGTAGAATAAGAAAAATACACAAAAAGGCGGACGGTTCTATGGCAAAATTTATTCCCAAGCGAAAACCCATCAGCGCAGCCAGAATTATGGTTCTCGGCTTTGCCGGGCTGATTCTCCTGGGTGCGTTGGTGCTTATGCTGCCGATTTCCTCTGCCCAAAACCAATTTACGCCCTTTTTAGATGCGCTCTTTACCTCTACCACCGCCACCTGCGTTACCGGCCTTGTGGTGCGGGATACCGCCACTTACTGGTCGCCTTTCGGACACGCTGTTATTCTTCTGCTGATTCAGATAGGCGGTTTGGGTGTGATTACCATTGCCGCTTCCTTTACAATGCTTGCCGGCAAAAAACTGGGACTTTCCCAGCGAAGCAATATGCAAGAAGCAGTCGCCGCGCAAAAATTGGGCGGCATTGCCGGTCTTACGGCATTTTTGGTCAAAACTACGCTGCTTGTAGAGCTGCTTGGCGCGATTGCCCTTGCCCCCGTCTTTATCCGGGATTTTGGTCTTGGGAAAGGCATTTGGATGGCAGTATTTACCTCCATCTCCGCATTCTGCAACGCTGGCATTGATTTGATGGGAACAACCGCCCCCTACAGCTCTATGACCGGCTACACCGCCGATCCCCTACTAAACATCTCCCTGATGGCGCTGATTATAATTGGTGGCTTGGGCTTTCTGACCTGGGACGACATTCGCACCCACAAGCACCATTTCCGCCGTTACCGGATGCAGAGCAAGGTGATTCTGACCGTTTCCGGCATACTGATTCTTGCGCCTGCCCTTTTGTTCTTCTTTTTTGAATTTACGGGGCTGCCGCTAAAGGAACGGTTTTTTGCTTCCCTGTTTCAATCGGTTACCACCCGTACCGCGGGTATGAATACCGTAAATTTGACCCAAATGAGCCAATCCGGTCAGTTTTTGATGATCCTGCTGATGCTGGTAGGTGGCTCCCCCGGCTCTACTGCCGGCGGTATGAAAACCACCACCTTCGCTGTTCTTTTAGGCTGTGCCTGGGCAGTATTCCGCAAGCGGGATTCTGTGCAATTCTTCGGCAGACGGATCGGTCAGGAGGTTGTTGCCACCGCTGCCACTCTGCTGACGATGTATCTCGGTCTGTGCGTCAGCGCAGCGATGGTTATCAGCGCAATTGAGGGGCTTCCCCTGCTGACCTGCCTGTTTGAAACAGCCTCTGCCATCGCTACCGTGGGTCTGACACTTGGCATCACCCCCAGCCTTGGCGTTGTTTCCAAATGTATTTTGATCGTGCTTATGTACCTGGGGCGTGTGGGCGGTCTTACCTTGATTTACGCCGCTTTATCGGACAAAAAGCAGCTTGGAAAGCTCCCCTTGGATAAATTAACCGTTGGATAAAGGAGAAACCGTATGAAATCTATTTTGCTCATCGGCCTTGGCCGGTTTGGCAAGCATATTGCCAAAGAATTAAATCTCTTGGGTCATCAGGTAATGGCCATTGAAGAGGACGAGACCCGCTTGGACGAGGCGATGCCCTATGTAACCAGCGGTCAGATTGGAGACAGCACCAACCCCGCTTTTCTTGCTTCTCTGGGTATTCCGGATTTTGATGTGTGCATCGTAACCATCTCCGGCGATTTTCAGGCATCTCTGGAAACGGCTTATCTGCTCAAGGATATGGGCGCTAAAATGGTCGTCTCCCGCGCTGAGCAGGACGGGCAGGCAAAATTCCTGCTCCGCAACGGCGCAGACGAGGTGGTTTACCCCGAAAAAGAGCTGGCAAAATGGGTAGCTATCCGCTTCAGCTCCGACCATATTCTGGACTATATTGCCCTTGACGATGATCACGCCATTTTTGAGGTGGACCTCCCCGAAAGCTGGAACGGCAAAACCGTCGGTCAAATTGACATCCGCAAAAAATACGGCATCAATATCTTGGGTGTGAAACGGGAGGGCAAGCTGCAGCTGACCATCACCCCCGATACACGCTTTGAAAGCACCGATACCATTCTCGTTCTTGGCGATTACAAGAGCCTGCGGAAATGCTTCCACATCTAACATAGCCTGGCAAAAAGACCGTTGCAAAAGCTTTTGCAACGGTCTCTCTTTATGCTTTTTTCAGCTGTTCTTTGTTATATTGCAGAGTATATAGGTGGTGGTATCTGCCGTGCAGCGCCAAAAGCTGCTGATGATTGCCCTGCTCCACAATCTCGCCCTTACTCAGCAGGATAATGTTATCCGCGTGCTGAATGGTGGAAAGGCGGTGTGCAACAATCAGCATCGTGCCGATATTTTTCATCTTCTCCAGGGAGTCCTGAATGAGGATTTCCGTTTCGGTGTCGATATTGGCAGTCGCTTCGTCCAAAATCATAACCGCCGGCTTGTGGATAATGGTACGGGCAAAGCTCAGTAACTGCCGCTGACCGGCGGAGAAGTTATTGCCACGCTCCCGGACTACCTCGTCCAAGCCCTTTTCCAGCTTGTTAATGAAGGAATCGGCATTGACATACCGGCAGGCCTCCATTACCTCTTCGTCGGTTACATCGTCGTTGCGCAAAAGGATGTTACTGCGAATCGTACCGGAGAACAGGAACACATCCTGAAGCATCTGGCCGAAATGCCGCCGCAGAGAGGAAATCTTAATTTTCCGGATGTCGATACCGTCAATAAGGATTTGTCCCTTTTGGATATCATAGTTCCGGCAGATCAGCGACAAAATCGTTGTCTTACCCGAGCCGGTAGAGCCTACAAAGGCAACAGTCTGCTTCGGCTCGATCTTGAAGGAAACCCCCTTTAAGACCCACTCATCGGGCTTATAGGCAAACCAAACATCTCTAAACTCGATCTCGCCCTTGATTTCTTCCAATTCGATTGCGTCAGGCTCGTCCACAACCTCCGGCTCCATATCCAAAATGGCGAAGATCTTTTCCGCGCCGGCAAAGGACTGCTGCAGCATATCAAACTGCTCGGCAAGGGTCTGAATGGGGTTAAAGAACCGGGAAATATAGCCATAGAACGCCACAACGGTGAAGCTGGTGATCATCTGCCCCATAAACTCTGTCTGCTGGATATAGCCCTTGGCGGCGAAGTAGAACAGACACATCTGACTGGAAACGAACAGCATATACACCATCGGGCGGAATACACCGAAGACATACATTCTGTTCTGCTTAGCCTTTTTCAGCTTTGCGCTGCGACCCAAAAAGTCCTCCATCTTCATATCCTCCCGGTTAAAGATTTGGGTGATCTTCATACCGGATAAATTTTCCGACAGATAGGTGTTAATATCCGTGGTTGCATTGGTAACCTTGCGGTGGACCCGGCGGCTGAATTGCCGGAACAGGATCGCAAAAAGCACCACAAAGGGCACAAAACACAGCACCATCAGCGTCAGCGCATAGTTGAGAATGAACATTGCCGCCAGCACGCCGATAATGACCATACAGTTCTTCACCAATGTTACCAAAATGTTGGTAAACATAAAGGAAATGCGGTTGGGATCATTGGTAACACGGGTTACCAGCTTACCTACGGGAATATTGTTCAGCTGCTCGTGGCTCAGCTTTTCAATGTGGGTAAAGGTGTCCAAACGGATTTTGGACAGGATTTTCTGACCTACCCGCTGGAGTATCATTGCCTGGGCGTAGGTGCAAATTACACTGACAATCAGGATAGCCACATACATACCAACCATCACATATAGCTGCTTCAGCTCAAACTCTCCCTTAATAAGGTCCTGTACACTACTGAGCAGTAGCGGGGAGATTACATCGTAGACCACAGAGAAGATCATTACAAACAGCACAATCACAAAGCTCTTCCAGTGGGGCTTGGCATAGCGCGCCATCCGCACAATCAGTTCTTTGTCGGAGATTTTTCTTTCCCGGTCGTCTCCGTCGTCCTTGTGCTTTTTAAGGGCAAACCAGGCAATAAGGAGTGCCACGGTAATGGCGCCAATAAGTGCCACCACAATCACGACAGGCAAATATTCTCTGATAAACTCAAGCATTTTGGCTGCCTCCTTCCTCTTCCAGCTTTTGGAGGTCTACCATCTTTTGATATTCCGGACAGGCAGCATACAGGTCTGTGTGCTTACCGAAGGCAGCCAGGCGGCCATCTTCAATAAAGAGTACCTTGTCCATATTTTCAATCGTAGAAATACGGTGGGCAATCAGAATGGTGGTCTTGCCGGCGCGGGTATTACGCAGGTTTTGCAAAATGGTACGCTCGGTCTTGGTATCCACCGCAGAAACAGAGTCATCCAAAATCAGAATGGGGGCATCCTTCATCAGCGCCCGGGCAATGGAAATGCGCTGCTTTTGACCGCCGGAAACGGTAACACCCCGCTCGCCCAAAATCGTGCCGTAGCCCTGGGAGAACTCTTTAATATTGCTGTGGACATCTGCCATACGGGCTGCGTTTTTCACAGACTCCATACCGCCGCTGACACCAAAAGCAATATTATTCTCAATGGTATCGGAGAACAGGAAGTTATCCTGCGGCACATAGGCACAGGCCTCACGAACAGAGCGGATCGTAAGGTCATTTACATCCTGTCCGTCAATAAACAGTGTGCCGTCCGGCACATTATAGGTACGCAAAATCAAGTCCACCAGTGTGGTCTTTCCGGAACCTGTCTTGCCCACAAGACCGATGTTTTCACCGGGCTCAATGGTAAAGGAAACATTCTCCAGCGCATCGTACTCACCGTCGGGATAACGGAAGGTAAGATTGCGCATTTCAATACGGCCCTGGGCATTTTGAAGCTCCCGGACATTTTCCCGGTCCTTTACCGTAATCTCCGCATCCAAAAGCTCACCTACGCGGGCAAGGGAGGCTTTGCCGCGGCTGGACATATCAATCAGCTCGGAAACTGCCATAATGGGCCAGATAACGCTGTTAAAGTAACCGATAAACTCCAAAAGCTGACCGGCGTTGAGGACATCTTTATATACCAAGTAGCCGCCGTAGCCCAAAATGATGCAAATAACGCTTTCCACAAAGAGCATAACCATTACCCGGAACAGGACAGAAGCCTTTGTGTGAGCCATATTGGTCTCTTCGTTTTCCACATTGAGCTGCTTAAAAGCAAGAAGCTCTTTGCTTTCCTTCACAAAGGCCTTAATCACCGCAATGCCGGAGAAGCTCTCCTGAGAAAAGTCAGACAAGCGGGAATAAGCCTCCTGGCGGGCATCCCACTTTTTCGCAAGTCTTTTGCCCACAATGGTGGCGGAAGCCAGTAAAAAGCCCATAGGGATTAAGGATAGCAACGTCAGCACAGGGTTCATCACCCACATATTACTCAGCGCCATAATGCCCAGCATCACCGCATCGAAGAACATCATAACGCCCCAGCCAAAGCACTCCTGCACCGTATCCAGGTCATTGGTGAAAAGGCTCATAAGGTCGCCGACCTTATTGACCTGATAATACTCCCGGCTCAGCTCCTGGGCGTGGCGGAACATCCGGTTACGCAGATCCTCTTCCAGCTTTACCGCGCTGCCAAAGAAGCAGACCCGCCACAAAAAGCGGCCGATGATAATGAACACAATTACCCGCACCATAGGCATACAGATAATATCCAGCACGAAGTTCATATCGAACACGCGCTCTACACCATCGAGCACTACAAAGCCTTCATTCATACCGTTAATGAGCATACCGTACAGCGCCGGAATTTCCAGCTGCAGGTAGTCTACAGCAGCCAAAGCAACAAGGCCAAGAAACAGCATTGGCGCATATCGCAGGTAATAGCGGTTGATATGCTTTCCAAATATCATCCCTTTCCCCTCCTTACAAACAAATACTCTTTTGATTATACCCTTTCTTCTTCCTTATTGCAATAGAAAATGAGCCGGAATTTCTCAATTCCGACTCATTTCTTTTCCGTTTAAGATTGCCTGTACCAGCCTGTCTCCTTCATAGCGGAGAGTCAGCTCAAACCAGGGGGCATCCTCCCACAAAAGATGGAGAAAAATCTTATCTCCCTCCCATTGGGGCAGACTGTCAATAAAATCCCGGCTGACCCATTGCAGGTCGCCCTCGTCGCATTCCTTTAGCTCTCCGGTAAAACTGTCAGCGGTAAACAGGTGCATATACTGGTCATTTTCCGGGTTTTCCGTCAAAAAGGTAACGATCCCCCGGTAGCGATACTTAGTCAGGGTCAGCCCTGTCTCTTCCAGTACCTCCCGCAAAAGGCACGCTTCCGGTGTCTCCCCCGGCAGGAATTTTCCGCCGATACCAATCCACTTATCCTTATTGATGTCATTTTTCTTTTTCACCCGGTGGAGCATCAGCACATCCTCTCCCCGAAGTACATAACAAAGCGTGGTATGGATCATTTTCTTCTCCTTTAGCACAGAATACCGATGGCCTGCTGAAGATTTTTTACTTCTATTACAGCTCTGCCCTCTTCCTTTTCTCCGTCAATGCTCCAAGGCATATCATCCGGGGCATAAACGCATAAGTCTCCGGCATTTAAGAATGTCATCATCTTGCAGTTATATTTTTTCGTCTGTACCGCCTGCAGACAAGCTGTCAGCTCCATAATATCCTTAGGCGCTCGCACCAAAAGCAGTTCGAATTTTCCGTCCTGCATATCTACAACGCCGGGATCCAGCTTGAGTATTCCGCCCAGGCTTGTGGAATTGCAGATGGCGCCGAACAGGAAATCATCCTCAATGACCTCCGACCCCATTTCGATCCGCAGGTGGTGGGTTTTAATTTGGGAAAGCTCCTGAATACCCTCCAAAAGGTACGCCATATGCCCAAGAGAATTTTTGATGCTCTGAGGCGTGGCGTAGCTGGTGCGGGTGAATGCGCCAAAGGAAGCCACATAAGCAAAGTGCCGTCCTCCAAAAGAGCCCACATCATAGCGCCGCACTCTTCCGCCGGCAATCATCTTTGCCGCCGCCAGAGGGTCGGCGGGCAGGCCTAAGCTACTGGCAAAATCGTTGGTAGAGCCGGCGGGAATATAGCCGATGGGGATTTCCGCGCCGCTTTGCAAAAGGCCTGTCATTGTCTCGTTGTAGGTACCGTCGCCGCCGCAGCAAACAACTAAGTCCACTTCCCCTGCCCGGGTTTTGGCAATTTCCCTTGCCTGTCCTTGCCCGGAGGTTACAAAAACGCTGACATCATAGTCAGCCCGATTAAAAATCGCCAAAATATCTGCCAAGTATCTATTCGCTCTCCTCTGTCCGGCATTGGGATTGAGGATAAATAGCATTTTTTTCAATTTTAACGCCTTCTTTTTGCAGTTTTTCCCATTATAGCATGCTTATACATTGAAAACAATGATATGATCGTTTCGGATTTGTAAACAAATTTCCTCCCTGGTAATGGGATGGGTAAATTCCAGCTTTCCGGCACAGAGGGCTTGGGTGGTGATCTCCATTTCCCCGGATAGCGCCAAAGATTCCGCACTTCCGTACTGGGGATCCCCCAAAATAGGGTGCCCCATATAGGCACAATGGACCCGAAGCTGGTGGGTGCGTCCGGTAATGGGATGAAGCTCCAATAAACTGTATTTTCCTCTGTTTTCCAATAAACGATAGGTGGTCAGGCAGGGCTTTCCGCTATCGTCCACATACCGAAGGAGGCTGGGCTTTTCCCGACGGGCAATGGGTGCATCAATGACCCCTTTCCCATCCGGTTCTCCCCACACCAGAGCATAATAGGTCTTTTTTAGCGCGTTTTCCCGAAGAGCAGCCATCATAAGGGCGTGGATATGGGAATTTTTCGCCAGTAACACCACCCCAAAGGTATCCCGATCCAGCCGGGTAATGGGGTGGAAGGCGCAGTTTTGTCCTGTTTTTCGGTAATAACCCAGTACAAAGTTGGCAAGTGTACCTGTATTGCAGGCCCGGGAGGGATGAATCAGCATTCCCGCCGGCTTGTCCACCGCCAAAAAATGGTCGTCCTCATAAAGAATTTCCAAATTCCCATCCTCTGCCGGGTATTCGGGAGTGGAATCGGGAAGCTTAGCGGTAACTATATCCCCGGGCTTTACGAGGTAGTCGGTATGGCAAGGCGCACCGTTCACAAGCAAGCGGTCATCCCATTTGAGCTTATTCATAAGGCTTAGGGACATTCCCATTTCTTCCCGCAAAATAGCAGAAAGTCTCCCGCCCTTTTGCGAAATATGCGTAAGCTCCGTACCAATCCCCCCTTTCCAAGTATTAGGAATAATTATATCACTTTTTACCTATGGGCGCAAGTGTGAGAAAAATTCCCCATTTTAGTAAGTTAACGATAAAGTCAAGAGTTATTTTTGAATTTTTAGGGGTCAAAAAGAAAGATTGTCAGTTATGACAATCTGAAGGGTTTATTTTGCTTCCGGCCGGGGGCGGGATTTGTGAAAATTGCATAAAAGAGCATGCGGGAGCGGAGGCAGCCGGAAGGCTGTCTCTGCTCCTGTCTTGTTTTATTCATAATCAGGCAACGAGCGCCAGCTCTGCCTGGAAGAGTTCTTCTGATGTGGCGTAGCCAAATATCTCCCTGGGATAATTGTTTACCCAGTCCTGTACTTGCTTGATTTGGGCGGGGGTATAATGCGCGAGGTTACTACCTTTAGGAATCTTGCGGCGGATCTCTCTGTTCATTCTTTCGTTAGATCCTCTCTCCCAGGAAGAGTAAGGATGGCAGTAATATACATCTGTTCTCTTGCCATTAAAGATGGATTTTTCCATACCTTTGACATTGGAAAACTCTGTACCGTTATCTACGGTTATGGACTTAAATATCTTCTTGAAATTCTTACCGAATCTCTTTTCTAATTTATTCAGGAAGCGCACGACATTATCTGCGCTTTGGCTTTTCATTGGATGAAGTATCTCCCTCCGGGTCTTCCGTTCCGTCAGTACCAGGATAGTAGCTTTGCCGGGACCGCAGACACAGTCCATTTCCCAATGGCCGAAATCCTTCCGGTCATTGATAAAGGACGGTCTTTTCTCTATGCTTGTTCCCCTGGGAGCTTTCTTTGCTCTCACGGATTCGTATTTCTTTTCTTTGGAGTTTATATGCTCCATTGTCAAATGAGGGAAGAGTCCATCTCTTATGTAGCGATATAATGTGGTCTTTGATATACGGGTATATGGCATATTTTTGCGCTTAATCTCTCCGAGGACAGCGCAAGGCGATATGCCGTCTTTTAATACCCTCTTTTCTATGTACTCTATGAGGGCATAATCCTTTTCTACCTTTAGGCCAGGGCCTTTACCGGTGAGAAGGAAATCATAATTTGCTTGTGCTATCTCCGGACTGTAGGTATCTATGTATTCGTAAGTCCGGGAATCTAACCGGGTATACGTACCTCTTTTCAATTCGTTATAGATGGTCTGCAGGCTTACGCCGAGGATCTCGGCTATTCTCTTCTTGTGGACTTTCGCTTTCAGCATTGACTCCAGCTGCAGGCGCTGGGTCCAGGTTAAGCATTTACTTCCTTTGGTTTTCATACGGATATACTCCCTTCTAAGGCTATACGCCATTTTCTCCGTCCGGAACGGTGGACGGGCAGGCGGAAAGGCAGCCGGCTGGCTTTGCCTTTTCCGCCTACCTACCGTTCCACCGTCTCCGGAAGGATGGTGCTGCAGTAGTTTCTACACTTTTAGGGTAGCACAAACGCAACCCCTGTCAACAGACTTTCGCGGCATAAAAGCCAGTGTGCGCACTGGCATTTATTCCACGGTTCTGTTGACAGGGGTTTTACCTTTGTGCCTCTACTAAAACAAGCAAAGCGACGCGGCGCTTTGCCGTGGCCACTTATTAAATTTTGGGAGGAACGTCTATGTACAAGGAATATACGGCGGACGATGAGATGCCGGACTGTGGGTCGTGCGACCACGCA
>SVKZ01000034.1:0-4357 GCA_015068165.1 Oscillospiraceae bacterium | reverse complement strand
CACGCAGAAAGAGTGCATTTTGGAGGAGGTAAGCGAGACGATCAGGGAGGATATGTTCCCCCTGACTTTGGAGATATGCTGGGTATAGACGGAGGACAGCTAAGTGATGGATGATGTTATCGAGATCAAAGTGCCAGAACCGGACAGCCATTTTTGTTTAATCCCTTGCAGGTGTGGCAGTGATAATGTGGCCTATGAGCATTACAACGGGCGTGGTGGCGCTGCTTGGCGTGTGAAGTGTTATGACTGCGGCTTTACCGTGGACAAGGGTAACAGGGTCAGGCACGATGCACAGCGGAATTGGAATGAGGCGGTTAAGGAATGAAAAACGATGTGATGTTCAGCAGTAAAACATGTGAATGGGCAACACCGCAGGACCTTTTTGACAAGCTAAATTCAGAGTTTTGCTTTACCCTTGACCCTTGCGCGGATGACAACAACCATAAATTAGCGAAGTATTACACGAAGCAGCAGAATGGACTAAAGCATGATTGGTCCGGCGAGACGGTATTCTGCAACCCTCCATATGGCAAAGAAATTTACAACTGGGTGAAGAAATGCTTCTGTGAAGTGTACGCCGGCACTTGCCCGTGCGCTGTGATGCTGGTTCCTGCCAGAACTGATACACGGTGGTTCCATGAGTACATTTATCACAAAGCAGAAGTGAGATTTATCCGAGGGCGGCTGAGGTTTGGAGGTTCTGATAATTCTGCACCGTTTCCATCTATGGTGGTTGTGTTCAGAAAATGAGGTTATTGAGGAGTAAATATGACTAAAAGAAAGCAAGATTATTACCAAGCTCAAACGAGCTTTGTAGACGAAATTATCGTTGACAATTTTGCTGGAGGCGGTGGCGCCTCTACTGGCATAGAACTGGCAGCAGGCAGGCCGGTAGCTATTGCAATCAATCACGATCCTGATGCTATTCTGCTACATAAAACCAACCACCCATACACAGAGCACCTGCAGGCATCCGTATGGGATGTAGATCCTGTGGAAGTTTGCAAGGGCCGTCCGGTAGGACTTGCCTGGTTCTCCCCGGATTGCAAACACTTTTCCAAGGCAAAGGGCAGTGCTCTTGTCGACCGGAATATCCGCGGTCTTGCGTGGATCGTACTGCGGTGGGCGGCAAAGGTTCGTCCCCGGGTAATTATGCTGGAGAATGTGGAAGAGTTCCAAACCTGGGGACCTGTCCGTAAGGGCAAGCCTATCAAGAAGAAAGCCGGGCATTAAACCGGTGTCCGGCTTATAATAAGGAGGTAAAACAATGAAAAACATCGTCTTCAAGAAAAAGGCAGATGCCAGGTGGAAAGGTAACGGTTTTGGAGAGTACCGGTGCAGCCAATGCTGGACAATCGTTTCCGGCAATCACCACCTGATTTGCCCCGGCTGTAAAGCACAGATGCACAAGCCGGGAGATCTGATCTACGATGAAGCAACCGGCGAGGCAGAAATCGTCAAATTAAGAGAGGAGATAATCAAATAATTATGAATGAAATAACAGTAAGCCATCTGCACGGGCATAACGGTGTAACAGAAAAAATTAAGAAAGCAATGTACGAAGCAGCGAAAGAGTTTGTATATATCGGCTTTCTCCTGAAGGAGGTACGGGACTACAAGTACTACGAGGAAGGCGGCTACGAAAGCGTATATGATTATGCAGAATTTGAACTTGGGTTCAAGCGCAGTAGTACCAAGAATTTTATTGCTATCGCTGAGACCTTCGGCATACAGGAATATACATATCACGGTATAACAACGAAAAAGCAAACTATGGGCTTGCAAACCGAATACGAAAAGTTCAACTATTCGCAGCTCGTAGAAATGCTTGCTATGTCCAGCGCCCAACGGGCGCAAGCAACGCCCGATATGACAGTAAAAGAACTAAGACATATGAAAATGAAAGACCGAATTGAAGCAATTAAAAACACGCCACCACCGGCATGCATGTTGCCGGCGCAAACTGGCCAGACGTCTGGCCAAAAAATAAACAACCAAAACAATGAAGAAAACTACATACAGGTAATTCGTTGCAAGACATGCATATTCTGGAAGCCATTTAGATCAGATGTTTATAGCAAAGGAGAATGTAGCAATCATTACGGTTTAACCGTTAATACTTCGCCAAAAGACTACTGCAGTTTAGCTATAAAAGGAGAAAAGAATGACTGATTTAGAACGAGTAGCCCTGGAGAATTGGGCAAGACAGCTCTCTAATGAAGAGCTGAAAAGGATATACGAAGATTCTTTCTATAACCTGCTGGATGAGATAGAACATACATGCAGTTTTGGTCGAGACGACATATTTCTTAAATATGCCGAAGAAAAAAAGCAGATCCTAGAGAGGATCTGCAGAGAAAGAGGTATTAGCTTATGGTAGAAGAAATGATAACAATGATCGACATAGTAAGCAACATAGTTTGGGCTGTGGCACTCATTGAAGGAGTACTTGCAGCAATCCTATTATACTTAGGCTATAAGGGCCTAAAGGAAAAAGACGAGGCTGATAATAATACTAGGGAGGAAGAAATATGAAAATTATAAAAAACTGCAACTCGGAACAATACCTATCGTCAATATATATCGGTAGAACAGACAAAGTCAAACCCTTTGCCTGGACATATTACCCAAAGAATGCAATTCACTTTGAAAACGAGAAAGAAGCTGAAGCTACAATCACATTCATTGGTGCAGTAATGGACTGGGAACTCGAACAAGAACTGGAAATTGAAGATACAGCAGAATAGCAAATGCCCCGGGGAGGAGAAGCTCCCCGGGGTTGACTTTATCAGCCTTTGGCGGTATAGTTAGCGCAAAGGGGTGAGGGTATGACTCATTATTGCAAAAAATGTGGAAAAGTTACTTCCGAAAAATACGATTTATGTGTCAGGTGCACTCAAGAACAGCAACAAGTGATTCTTTTAGAAGCATACAGAAAAGTACAAAACGGCAGCATTGAAATAAAAAGAAAAAAAGCAACAAGAATAAATGTTTGCCAAAAATGCGGCCAACCATCCCGAAATGAAATTTGTAACAATTGTGCTGCAGAAATGCAAGAAAAAATTCAAAAACCTTCGTTAAAAACTTTTCACAAAATTTATGCTGAGGGAAGAACAATACGATGCAAAAACGGTCTAATGGTAAGAAGTCAAGGCGAAAGAAAAATTGCAAATTTTCTGTATGAAAATAATATTCCATTCCAATATGAAATTGGTTGCAGATACGGAGAATATAATATAGAAACACACGAGACAAAAGCAAAAATTCTTCGACCGGATTTTTTCATAAAGGGGCCTGTATTGTTCAGAGGGAGATGGTTAAAAGACATTTATATCGAATATTGGGGACTGGATGACTATGAATACCAAGCAAAAATGGAATATAAAATGAATGTATACAAACAACACAAATGCACACTAATTAACCTTGATTTTGATGATTATAACAATTTAGAGGCAATACTTGCAAATAAACTCAAATGGTATATAGCATATTCAAATAATAAATAAAGGGGCTGTAAAAAACAGCCCCTTTATTTATTAGTAACGAAATCAATCGAAATGACTCATTGCTCTACGTTTGAGCTCACGCTTAAGCTCAAGATCAATTAACATTCCATTAGGCGCTTCAACATAACCACGTTTAAGTAATTCCATAGACTTATCATGTTCATTTGCAGCATGAAAATTTGAAGTTTCTCGTATAGCGAGCAATGAAGAATTTACACTATTTTGAAATGGGGAAGATCCTTTCACGGCCCATCCTTTAGAATTGAAAGAGCGTGTGCGAAAACCATTTGTAGAAATAGACCCACGTGAAGCTCTTTTATAATCTACCAATAAATCATCTGAATCAGAATCCTTGTTTTCGTTATTTTTATTAGAGGTTTTTCTTAAACCCCGAGGATCTCGATCAATTTTACCATTTCTATATCTATAGAAATCTATAAAATTTCCACCTTTTTTCAACGGACCAAGCTTACGCTTAGTTTGTTTTTTACTTTTAGATTTTGAATATTTCTTATTATAAGCCATACTTATCCTTTCCGTGCATAAGCACTATCTGTATATTGCTTTCATTTTGTGTATATCTCTTTGAAAATAGCTGTTCTGAAGCTGACATTCTTCCTTTGTGGCAAACTTGGCAGCATAGCAGATAAAGTCATCAATATGCATTGTGTTAGGCGTGGCCTTGTGCCAAACGGAGTTTAGGCAGTCCGTACCATACCGTTCTGCAAAGTCTTTCTTGGACATAATTCTCCACCAGTCTTGCCGGAGCTCTCCATCCAATCGTCCGGATTGGATCTGGATAACCACCTTCTGCATACCGAACAGGTTTTGCAGCTTCTCATAATGAT
>SVKZ01000033.1 GCA_015068165.1 Oscillospiraceae bacterium | reverse complement strand
TGGGCTGTGTTATCGTCCGGGGGGATAGAATTGTAGGCCGTGGACGAAACCGCCGGGAAAAGGATAAGACTGCCTTGGGACACGCAGAAATCGAAGCCATCGCCGATGCCTGCCGTAATTTGGGAGGCTGGCGGCTGTGGGATTGCACCCTTTATGTAACCCTGGAGCCTTGCCCCATGTGCGCCGGTGCCATTATTAACGCCCGGATTCCCCGGGTGGTGTTCGGGGCGAGCGACGAAAAGTGCGGCGCTTGCGGCTCAGTGTGCAACTTATTCCAGATGGATTTTAACCACCGTCCTCAGGTGGAAAAAGGGCTTTTGGAAGAGGAAAGCAAGGCCTTATTGGAGGAATTTTTTAAGGAACTCAGGCTGCAGCTTCGGGAGAGACCAAAATGGAAAAAACCCGGGAACAGCGAGTGTGAAAAGTGATTTTAAGGCTTAGATGCGCTTACATCGGTGCGGCGGTGATTTTATTTGCCGCGGCGCTTCGGGTGCTTGTGGGTGGCTTTGATTTTTTGGAAAACCCTGTTGCCGCCCAGCTTCTTACTTACTTTTATACCGGGCGGTATGTGCATTTATCTGCCCCGGAAACTACGCCTCCTCCTACGGAGGGACAACCCAATACCGAAAAGAGAGAAGACCCCCTGCAGATTTCTTTGCAGGCGGGTCTTTCCATTGAATACAGAAACCAGACGATGTACGATATCCCCCTGGAAAAGTGGCTGACACAGCCCCTTTCCTGGGATTTGCAGGGGGAAAAGCCCTGTGTGCTGATCGTTCATTCCCATACCACCGAGAGTTATAAAAATACAGGCCAGTACAAAGAAAGCGACGAGCACCGCACCTTAGACGAAAAGCACAATTTAATTGCAGTGGGGGAACATCTTACCCGGATTTTGGAAGCGGCGGGCATTTCCGTCATTCACGATAAGACCGTCCACGATTACCCCTCCTACAGTGCCGCTTATACCCGGGCAAGGGAAACTATACTCGGACATTTGGCAAAAAATCCCCAAATTTCATTGGTCATCGATCTGCATCGGGATGCGGTGGCAGGGGCAGACGGACAGCAAAAGGCGCTGACGGCTACCTACAATGGCAAAAAGGCGGCGATGCTGGAAATTGTGGTGGGAACGGAAGCCGGAGGCCAGAGCCACCCGGATTGGGAGAAAAATGCGGCTTTGGCGGTGAAATTGCAGACGGTTTTGGAGGGGCAAGCCCCCGGTTTATGCCGGCCGGTGCTGTTTCGGACAAGCCGGTACAATCAGGATCTGACACCCGGTTCTCTGATCGTAGAGGTGGGTGCGGCAGGAAATACCCAGCAGGAGGCATTTAACGGGGTAGAAGTGCTGGCAAAGGCCATTATCAAGATGGCAAAGGGCGTAGTTGTGAATTGAGAGTTGATAGTTGAGAGTTGAGAATTATGGTTCTGGCGAGCCAGCGAAAAATATGTAGGGGTCGGCGTCCTCGACGACCCGAAATAAAACCGGCACTCGATGTGCCGGTTTTATTATATGACGGTGCGGTTATAGCGGGCGATTCGTGAATCGCCCCTACGGTGCAGAACGAGGGTGTAGTGGGGATCGGCAGGTTGTACCGGGAGTGGTGCGCCGCGCAGCGAATCAATATCTTAATGATTGTCGGGGGCAATCATACCGCAATTAAATGCCACGTCGCATCGCTCCTCGCAATGACAACCAAGATTGGGAGATTGTACCGGGAGTGGTGCGCCGCGCAGCGAATCAATATCTTAATGATTGCCGGGGGCAATCATACCGCAATTAAATGCCACGTCGCTTCGCTCCTCGCAATGACATCTATAGTTGACAATTCTCAACTATCAACTGTCAAGCTGTACTGGAAGGGGTTATCCCGGGCGGGGTGGAGACCGGAAAACAGTCCCCGGGTGGTGTAGACCGCGTAATTGCAGAACAGCACCGGGCAGAGAAGCCCCTGCTCCATAACGGTGCGGTGGAGGGCGTAGTAATTGCCATCGTCCGCCAACGCTTCCAGGCACAAAGAGTAAGCCGCTACATCATCAATACCGCCGTAACTCAATGCGCCCCGCAGGTGGAAGAAGGCGGAAAGATCCATATTGGGAGAGAGTCGGGTCATACCGAGATAAATATCAAATTCCCGGCGCTTTATGGCATTTTCATAGGATGTGCCGCCTACCTCTTTCATTGTTACCTGCAGGCCGCCGGCGCGGAGGGTTTCCGCAATGGAGCGGGCCGCCCGGACACGGAGGGAATCATCGCTGTTGACTAAGAAAACGATTTCGCTGCCGGTCTTTCCGGCTGCGGTAACGGCCTGGGAGAATTTCTCCGGTGCATAGCCGTATTTGGATGCCAAGCCCTTATGGTAATAGGGGGACAGAGGAGAGGCCGGGAGGGTTGCACTTTCGGCAAAGCCCCGATAGAACTTGGAAACCAGGGTATCCCGGTCAATGGCGTAGGTCAGCGCGGAACGCAATTCCGGCGTTGTGAATATTTTACTGTCCTCGTTACAGCCAATATAGAGGAAAATGCCGCTTTCGCAGTTCCACAGCTCAAAATCGCACCGGTAATCCACATACCGGTCGGAGCTGGGGTCAGTCAGGGCATAATCTAAGCCGTTAAACTGAAAATCGTCCCGGATGCCGCTGATAGACTTGGCTTCCATCAAAGGAATGGCGGTGGTGGAAATGGGAAGCTGGGCACTACACCACCAGCGTGTCCGTTTTTCTAAGTATGCGCCGATGGCCGTATTTTCCAGCACATAGGGGCCGGAGCCGATGGGGAAAAGCGCTGCCGTTTGGCTGCTGGGAACAATGGGAATGTCCAAAAGGATAGGTAAATTCCGCATTTCTGTGTCCGTAACGATGACTACGGCGGTTTCATCCTCAGAAAGGGAAATGCTCTTAATGTGGAGCATCCGCCCGGAATAGTAGGCGCTGTCTGCGGCGGCTTTTAAGCTGTCATAAACATCCCGGGCACTTACGGGTGTGCCATCGGAGAAGGTGGCATTTTCTTTGAGGGTAAAGGTGTGCGTCCTAAGGTCGGGAGAGATTTCGTAGCTTCCGCAAAGAACCGGGGTGGTGTTGTAGGAAGCATCGGTGGTGAAAAGCCCCTGATAGAGCAGGGATATCAGCACCCGGTTGGTGGAATTTGTGCAAAGGTAGGGGTTCAGCCCCAGCTCTTTGTAATAGGTCATAGTGATAACTTTATCCTGCTGATCCGGCTGGGTGGGGGTGGTGTTGCCGTCGGCAAGACCGCCGCCGGTGGGGATATAGCCGGAGTAATCGTAGCCGCAGCCCGCCAGAGAGAGAAACAGGCAAGCTGTCAGCAATATGGAAAGGACACGCTTCATTCTTTTCTCTCCTTACAGACGATAATCGCGCCCTGGCTGCCCCGGTTATTCCCCACCTTTCGGTGAGACCAGAAAAGCTCTGGGTTACAGGCGGTGCAAAGGTCGGAAATTTCCACAGACCGGACACCGGCACGGCGCAGCAGACAGGCATTGATTCTTTTCAAATCCAAGTGGTATTTTTCGCCTTTTTTTGTGATATAGGGGGTACATTCCTCCCCCAAAAGGGCATAAATGGCTTCCGGCACATCTCTGTCCGTTTCAAAACAGCATTTGCCGATATTCGGACCGATGGCGGCGCAAATGTTTGCAGGATTGCAGCCAAAAGCTTCTTCCATCGCTTTTACGGTTTTGCCTCCAATGTCGGAAGCGGTACCCCGCCAGCCTGCGTGGGCGGCACCTACCGCCCCGGTGATAGGGTCGTAAAGCAGAATGGGGGTGCAATCGGCGGTGAAAATCACGAGCGCCGTGCCGGGGGTGTTTGTGATGAGGGCGTCGCAGTCGGAAAGGTCGTCTTTATACAGCCCTGCGCCCCATAGGGTTTGGTCTGCGACCCGCACAATGTCCGTATGGGTCTGCTTGGTATGCACCGACTTTTTGGGGTCAAAACCAATGGCACGCCCTAAGATTTCATAGTTTTTGATAACATTTTCTATGCTATCGCCCCGGCGGGTGCCGATATTCATAGAAGAAAGGTAGCCTTCACTCACACCGCCCTGACGGGTGGTGAAGCAGTGAGGAACGGAGATGTTTTCCGCAACCAGATAGGAAAGGTTTTCCCGGATAACAAACTGCATATTACGCTTCCTTATCCCGGCAGCACTTTTTGTACTTTTTGCCGCTGCCGCAGGGACAGGGATCGTTAGGACCGACCTTCTTTTCCGCCCGGATAGGCTGTTTTTTCACGGTCTTATCCGGGGCGCTGGTGCCGGTTTCTTTTGCCACCTTTTCCCGCTTGATCTCCTGATTGGTGCGAAGCTGGACTAAGAACAGACGGCGAATGGTCTCCTCACGGATGGCGGTAATCATCGCTTCAAAGAGCTGATAGCCTTCCTCCTTGTAGGCAATGACCGGGTCGTGCTGACCGTAAGCCCGCAGACCGATGCCCTGCTTCAAATCATCCATCGCATCAATGTTATCCATCCAGTATTCGTCAACGACCCGCAGCATAACCACCCGCTCCAGCTCCCGCATAACGGAAGGTGTGATGGCGTTTTCCTTAGCTTCGTAGGTGTGCAGAGCAATATTGTAGATCTCCTCAGTGGTTTCCTCCTCGGAAAGACCGATGAGCTGATTTGCCCGGCTTTGGAGTGTGCCTTTGGCAAAGTAGATGCCCTCAAAGGCACCGGATAGCTGGGCGATGCCTTCTTCTGTCAGCTTGCCTGCGCTTTCGCTGAGAATGGGGGCAACGGTGGTCTCCACAAGGGCGCGGAGCATCGTCAGCATATTCTCCCGCAGGTCTTCGCCGGAGAGAACCTTTTGACGCTGGGCGTAAATGACTTCACGCTGGGTGTTCATAACATTATCGTATTCCAGCACATTTTTCCGGGAACGGAAGTTCCGGCTTTCTACGCTCTTCTGGGCGTTTTCCACAGCGCCGGAGAGAATTTTGGCGTCAATGGGGGTGTCCTCGTCCACACCTAAGGTGTCCATCATCGCCATTACCCGACCCGAGGAGAACAGACGCATCAAATCGTCCTCCAGGCTCAGGTAGAAGCGGCTGGCACCAGGGTCGCCCTGACGGCCGGCACGGCCACGAAGCTGGTTGTCGATCCGGCGGGATTCGTGGCGCTCGGTACCGATGATAAACAGGCCACCGGCCTTTTTAACCTTTTCCGCCTCGTCGGCAATGGCTTCCTTGTACTTTTTCAGCAGGTTCTTATAGGTTTCCCGGATGGCGAGAATTTCTGCATTCTGGGTTTCGGCATAGGAGTCGGCTTCCCGGAGAATCTCTTCGGGCAAGTCCATCTTTTGCAGTTCTGCCTTTGCCAAAAAGTCTGCGTTGCCGCCCAGCATAATATCCGTACCACGGCCTGCCATATTGGTGGCAATGGTAACGGCGCCGAACTTACCGGCCTGGGCAACAATGCCTGCTTCCTGCTCGTGGTATTTGGCGTTAAGGACGTGGTGGGGGATGCCCTCTTTTTTCAGAAGCTTCGAGAGAATTTCGCTCTTTTCGATGGAGACCGTACCTACCAGCACAGGCTGACCCTTTTCGTGGCAATCCTTTACCTGCTGGATAATGGCACGGAATTTTGCCATTTCGGTTTTATAAACAATGTCGTTCAGGTCTTCCCGGATGACGGGGCGGTTGGTGGGGATTTCCACAACGTCCAGCATATAGATGGCATTAAATTCCTCTTCTTCCGTCAGCGCTGTACCGGTCATACCGGAGAGCTTTTTGTAAAGCCGGAAGAAATTCTGGAAGGTGATGGTAGCTAAGGTCTTGCTCTCGCTGGCAACGGCGACTTTTTCCTTGGCTTCGATGGCCTGGTGCAGACCTTCGTTATACCGCCTGCCGTACATAAGTCGGCCGGTGAACTCGTCAACAATGATAATCTGCCCGTCTTTTACCACATAGTCGATGTCCTTTTTCATAAGACCCCGGGCTTTCATTGCCTGGTTAATGTGGTGAGAAAGGGTGGCGTTTTCCGGGTCGGCAAGGTTTTCAATGCCGAAGAAACGCTCTGCCTTGGCAATACCCTCGGCGGTGAGGGATACACTGCGGGCTTTTTCGTCTACAAAATAGTCGCAGTCGTAATCGTCGTGAACCTCTTTGTCCTCGGTCTTGGCAAAGACCTGCTTGCGTAGCGATGAGACAAAGCTGTCTGCCATAGTATACAGCTTAGAGGACTCCTCGCCCTTGCCGGAGATGATCAGAGGGGTACGGGCTTCGTCAATGAGGATGGAGTCCACCTCGTCCACAATGGCAAAGGCGTGTCCCCGCTGGACAAGCTCCTGCTGATACAGCGCCATATTGTCCCGCAGATAGTCAAAGCCAAGCTCATTATTGGTGCAGTAGGTAATGTCTGCGGCGTAGGATTCCCGGCGCTGGGCAGGGGTCATTCCCGGGATAACCAGACCGATGGTAAGTCCCATATAGCGGTAGACCTTGCCCATCCACTCGGATTGGTACTTGGCAAGGTAATCGTTGACCGTAACCACATGGACGCCTTCGCCGGTCAGGGCGTTAAGGTAGCTGGGGAGGATGGCAACCAGGGTTTTACCTTCACCGGTTTTCATTTCTGCGATACGACCTTGGTGGAGGACAATACCGCCCAGCAGCTGGACAGGGTAGGGGCGCATACCCAGCACCCGGTCGGCAGCCTCCCGGATGGCGGCAAAGGCCTCGGGAAGCAGGTCACCTAAGGTTTCTCCCTGGGCAAGCCGGGCCTTAAATTCTGCGGTTTTTCCCCGCAGTTCTTCTTCGGAAAGGGCTTTGTAGGGCTCTTCCAGTGCAAGAATTTTATCCAAGGTGGGCTGAAGCCTTTTAATCTCCCGCTCACTGCGGGTGCCGAATAATTTTGTGAAAAGACCCATAAGAATCTCCTTTAAGCAATATTTTATTCATTATAACACAACTTAAGGAAAAAATATAGAGGATTTATGAATTTCTCCGGGTTGTTTTTTCAGAATTGCCAAGAGAAATTCTTGCGCAACCAAAAAAATGTGGTACAATGAAGAAAAAAGGAGGCAGTAAAATGAGAAGCACCATTATTTCCACAGAAATCGGCTCTATTGCCAAAATTATCGGCGAGGAAAAAGCGGTTGAGAGCGTAGCGAAGGCCGGCTTTGACGCTTGGGATTTTTCTATGTTTTCTATGTGCAATTACCATTGGGGAGAGAGAAGATGCATCGAGAGCAACCATCCTCTGGCAGGGAAAAACTATGTGCAGTTTGCCCGGCAGTTGCGGAAAATCGGTGAGGACAACGGCATTTACTGCAATCAGGCCCATGCGCCCTTCCCGGTAGAGGACCCGGATATTCGTTCCAGCCTGAAAAGAGCCATTGAATGTACCGCAGAGGCGGGAGGGCATTTGTGCGTGATCCATCCCCAGAAAGATTATACTCCGGAGGAAAATGCAGAATATTATGGGGAGCTTTTGTCCTTTGCAAAGCAGCACGATGTGCGCATTGCCACGGAGAATATGTGGGGTTGGGATAAAGAGCAGAACCACGCGATTTTTGCCCCTTGCGGCACACCGGAGAGCTTCTGCGCCCATATTGATGCCGTAAATGATCCCTATTTTGTGGCTTGTTTGGATATTGGACACGCAGAAATGCGGGGACTTTCCACCAGCGCGGTGGAAATGATTCGAAAACTGGGAAACCGGCTGCAAGCGCTGCATATTCACGATAATGACAAGTGGCACGATTCTCACAAGCTGCCGTTTACTATGGATATTGATTTTACAGGCGTTGCGCAAGCGCTGAAAGAAATCGACTATCAAGGCGATTTTACCTTGGAAGCGGACCGGTATCTTGCCGGATGGGCGGAGGAAGATGTTTTCCGGGGTGTTCAGGAGATGGCAGAAGCAACACGGAAGTTTGCAGATATGTGTAAATAAACGGCTTTCATCATAGACGAGAGGATTTAGGGCGGTACGCCCATCCTCCCATCCATTCGCCAATAAACGGAAAGGAGGAAATGCTTTGAAATTGCCGGCGATTAAGAATAAAATAACCGCCCCGGATATGGCAAGGCGGTTGCTGCTTTCTTATCTTGTGGCGGTAACGGTAGAATTTTTCCTCCTGCCGGAAGAAATGCGGAACCTTACGGGCTTAGAGGGGCTTCGGGAAATGTCCCTTTTGCGGGTACTGTGGATAACGGCTTGTTTTTCGGTGTTTTTTACGGGAATTTCCTGCTATTTCCGCACAAAAATGCTGGAAAGATGGGCGTTTTTGCCGGTGTTTGGGCTTTTGAGTTATGGGGCGGTGGTATCCTCCGATGGGGATGCCTTTTTGGGGCTATGTCTGCTCATTTTGGCGGCGATGGTTGTTTACGGGCTTTGGGGCTGGAACAAAAGGCCGGAAATTTTGGGAAAAAGCCAAAAGACCCATTGGCTTTGGCCGGGGATAACCGGGCTTTTGGCAGTGGCGTTTTTCCTTATTGTGAGCATTTGGACAGTTGCCCGGGTCAAGAGTATGGCAACGCCCACTTTTGACTTTGGATTGTTTTCCCAGATGTTTCACTATATGAAAAAGACGGGGCTGCCCCTGACCACCCTGGAGCGGGATGGGCTGCTTTCCCACTTTGCGGTGCATATGTCGCCCATTTACTACCTGATGCTGCCTTTTTACGCCCTTATGCCTACGCCTGCGACCTTGCAGGTATTGCAGGCGGCGGTACTGGCATCCGGCGTGATACCTTTGTATCTCATCGGAAAAAATCGGGGGCTTTCCGGCCTTTCCCGCACACTACTGTGCGCCCTGTTACTGCTGTTTCCGGCCTATGCCGGGGGCACGGGCTATGATCTGCACGAAAACTGTTTTTTGACGCCGCTGATTTTGTGGCTGTTTTATGCCATCGAAAAGAAGAATATCCCCTTGACTGCCGTGGCGGCGGTGCTGACTTTGGGGGTAAAAGAGGACGCATCCGTCTATGTGGCGGTAATCGGCCTTTATTTGCTTGTAAAGACCCTTTTAAGGCTGAAAAAGCCGGATTATCACAATCTCATCACCGGCGGGGCACTTTTGGCCGTTTCCCTTTTGTGGTTTTTTGCCGTTACCGGGTATTTGGCAAAGCACGGCGACGGGGTAATGACCTACCGGTACGACAATTTTATTTACGACGGCTCGGGCTCGCTCTTTACGGTGGTAAAAGCGGTTCTGATGCACCCGATGAAGGCCCTTTACGAGTGTGTGGACCCGGAAAAGCTCAATTTTAACAATCTAATGCTTCTGCCGCTACTGTGCCTGCCCCTTTTTACCCGGCGGTATGAGCGGTATATTCTGCTGATTCCCTATGTACTGATCAACTTAATGTCCGACTACCAATATCAGCACAATATTTTCTTCCAGTACACCTTCGGCTCTACGGCTTTCCTCCTTTACCTGACGGCGGTGAATTTGGCGGATATTCGGACGGAAAAGGTACGGCTTGGAGCGCTGTGTATGGCGGTACTGGTTGCCGGCACTTGCTTTGCGGGAAATATTCTCCCTAAGGTTAAGCAGTATCAGGAAACAGCGAGTAAGTATGCTTCTTACTATGACGGTGTCCGGGAGGTTTTGGATACCGTGCCAAAGGACGCTTCTGTGGCAACGACCACTTTTTACACCACCTATTTATCCCAGCGGGATGTGATTTACGACATCCGCTACTGCTCCCGGGCGCATTTGCTGGAGGCAGAATATGTGGTGCTGAATGTTTCCTCTACAGATTATCAAAAATACGCCACCTACGGGCAGAACAACGGCTATGAAAATATTACAAAGCTGTTGGAGGGAAACGGCTATGAAAAGCAGGACACCTCCCAAGGCCCTGTGGCGATTTATAAGAAAAAATAAAAGGCTCTCTTGTGTAAAGGGAGGCTTTGGTGCAGAGGTAAAAAAACCGCCCGGGAGGGCGGTTTTTGTCATATGTCTTCGTTTTTGAGCATTGCCTGGGGGTTTTCCCAGAACAGCTTTTTGGCGTAGTCTTCGCCGTATTTTTCGCTGATGTGGAGATAACATTCCTTTAATAGCGGAGGACGGTGTACGGCATCGTGGGCATCGGAGGCAATGAAATGGACTTGCCCCGCTTCCAACAGCGTTTGGCAGAACCGCTTGATTCGCAGCCCCAGTTTGCCCATCACGCTGTCGGCATTGAGCTGGATCCGTGCGCCGATTTCTATGGCTTGCCCAATAAGGGCAGGGTCGTTGCGGAAAGCGTCGCACCGCTCTGCGTGGGCAACAATGGGAATAAAGCCGTGGCCTGCACATTCCCGCAGGGCGGAGACAATGAGTGTGCTAAAGGCGGTGCTGGTAAATTCCAACAGGATGTACCGGGAGTGGTACATGGGCAGAAGCTTGTTTTCCCTGAGCATTTGGGGGATCCCGGACTGGTAACGGATCTCACAGCCTAAGTACACGCTTACCTGAGGTATTTCCTTATGGACGGCTTTGCGGAAAAGGCAAAAACGCTTATAAAGCAGGTCTGCATCTATTTTGTAGGGCGCTCGGTAGTGGGGGGTCAGGACAATGGCCCGGGTGCCGTTTTCTTTGGCTTGACGCACAAGGGAAAGGGCTTTATGCATATCCTTTGCCCCGTCATCCACACCAGGCAGAATGTGGGTATGGATATCCATAAGCTTAAACGATTGGTTTTCTTTCTTCACAGGCAACTCCCCCTTTCTCGCAGAATTTTTGCCATTATAGCACAAAGAGGAAAAAAAGTCAAAAGACTTGCTTTTCTTTTTTGTTTGTGGTAACATTTATCTATCCATACATAATTTGGAGGGAGACATATGAAAATGAGAAGCGTATTATCCATTCTTTTGGTAATTTGCCTGATGGCATCCTTTGTGGTTCTCCAGCCGGTTCGTGCATTGGCTGCGGAAGAGAACCTTGAGGGGGAGCAGAATACAACCGATACTGTACCCGAGGGAGATTCCGCAGGGGAGAACGAGACCGCTCCGGAAGAAGGAAAGAATCCGTTACTTTCTGAGTTGAATAACTGGGCAGAAAACGGTCTGCCTTGGCAGGTGCAGTCTTTTATGACGGCTTTTGACAATTTCTTTGGGGCAACCTGGAACTTTGCCGGTACGCTCGTGGTCTTAATCAAGTATATTGCTGCTTTGTTTGTTTAAAGAGAGAATGCACCGTGGAAGTTACTCCACGGTGCATTTATTGTATACATGTATACATCCTCTTCCAGTTTTTGGAAGACGCCGAAAATCCAGTAATGACGCCTCTTTTCGGCCTTTCGGAAAAATGAAAATGGGAAAAAAACGGGAAGATTTTTTCGTTTCCGTGTGGTATAATGATACCGTGGAAAGTAAATGAAAGCGTGTTGCGTTGCAATGCGCTTTTTCTATTTCCGAAATCAAACAAAGGAGTAATTTTTATGACAAGAAAGCAATTTACCTTCTACCGATCCTTTTACGAGAGTATCCAACAGCTTCCCACCAAAAAAGAAAAACTGATGGCCTATGAAATGATTTGCAAATACGCATTAGACGGAAAATTGCCGGAAATGGAGACGCAAAAATCTTCAACTTTGGCGATTTTTTCTCTGTGCCAACCCATCCTAAACCGAGCAAGGAAGCGGTCCAAGCAGATTTTGGAGCGATCCACTTTGGCGCAACAAGAAAAAGAAAAAGAAGAAGAGAAAGATAAAGATAAAGATAAAGTCTAAGTTAAAGATTAAGTTAAAGATTAAGTTTAAGTTAAAGTCATAGATAAAGGTTAATTCAAAGATTAAGTAGTAGAAAGGTATAATGTGTGTTTGTTTGTGGAAAGTGTGGGGAAAAGCCTGTGGAAAACCCCGAACTTATCCACAATTTTTCCACAGACCCTGCGGATTCTATTGAGGGCGCGGGCACGGCAGGGCTGTTGAGTGAAGCGAAACTGAGGGGATGAGATTTTTCAATCACTCCGTCTCGCCTTGTGGCGAGCCACCTCCCTTTACACAAGGGAGGCTTTTGGGGCGGAGAGTAGATTTCCACGGGTGGCAAAGCCACCCTCGCAATGACAATGGGTGCGGTGCAAATTCTCAACTGTCCACTGTCAGCTGTCAATTAGATTTTGTCCGGCAGGTTGGTAATCATATCCTGGAGGTGCTCGGTGATGCCCATTTCTACCGGGGTAAATACCCCGTTTTCATATACTACCTTTGAAATAGAAGCATTGGGTAGCCAGGATGTGCCTTGCATATCCTCTACACCGCCGGTGAGCCAGGTACTGAGCATTACCCGGATGGGGACAGCGTGGCTGGCAATCACAATCGTTTCACCGGGGTGCTCTTTTACAATCGCTTCTGCCGCCTCGGTTGTCCTGCGGGCAATCTCCCGGATGCTCTCTCCGCCGGTGGGACGGGCGTTGCTGATGTCATTTCGCCAGATGGCATAATCCTCCGGATACATATCTTGCAGCTGGGCAAACTTCTCCCCTTCCCACTTGCCACCGTAAATCTCCCGGAATGCGGTGTGCTTTACAACCGGCACCCGGCTGATTTTCGATAGGGGCAAGGCCGTTTCATATGCCCGAGAGAGGTCGGAGGCAAAAATCCGGTCAATATGCGTTCCTAAAAAGAAGCCGGCAATACAGCCAGCCTGTTTTCTGCCAAGCTCGGTCAGCTGAGCGTCCAGCTGACCGGTGAAGGTCTTATCCACATTGGATGTGCTCTCTCCGTGGCGAATTAAATAAAGTGTTGTCATATTTCCTCACATAATCTGTTGGCCGTTGATATAAAGGCAGAATCGCAGGCCAAGTCTGTCTGCCGCGCGGCGGCAAAGAAGCATTCGCTCTGTAAATATCTCAAAGTAATCCATCACCGAGCCGTACCGGGTATCGACGGTCAGCTTAAGCTTTACCTGTGTTTTATCCTCGTTGATCTTCAGCTCCGACTTTGTAACGGAAAAATTGACGCGGTCGTGAATATCCAGCGCTGTGGGATCTTTTTCCCGAACGCGGGTACGGCGAACATCTGCCTTATCTGCCAAAATCAAGGCAGCTGCCACCGGGTTTACAGGCACGCCTGTACCCTCATCGTGATTGCCGATGGCAGTTACGATCACCGCAATTTCCGCCGGATCGCAGCCCATATCATTAAGGATACTCCAAGCCATAATCGCACCGGATTGGGAGTGATCCTTACGGTTCACCAAATTTCCGATATCGTGCAGATATCCTGCGATCTGACCAAGCTCAACGGTTCGTACGGGATAGCCTAACGTATCAAGAATATAGCCTACACGCTGCGATACACAATTTACGTGGGCAAAGCTATGTTCTGTAAAACCCAATTCCTTAAGTGAAGCATCCGCACTGGTGATGTAGGTTTTGATAGCTTCATTGTGAATAATATCCTGTAAATTTAGCATTCCTATGCCTCCTTTGCGCCTATTATAACATACACATTCTTTAGTAAACAAGAGAAATTATCAATTCATAAAACTTTTACATTTTTGCATACTGATAACAGGAGGCGAAAAATATGTGTACAGCCATTTCTTTTTTATCAAAAGATCACTATTTTGGTCGGAATTTAGACCTATCCTACCACTACCAAGAGCAGGTTGCGGTTGCCCCCCGGAATTTTCCCCTATCCGGGATGGAAAGCCATCCGGCAATCATCGGAATGGCCACGGTGGCAAAGGGCTATCCCCTGTTTTACGAAGCCACCAATGAATACGGTCTGAGCGCCGCCGCCCTGAATTTCCCGGGAAATGGGGTTTATCACAAGACTTTCGGGGATCAAACAGCCATCCCCTCTTATGATTTTATCAGCTTTGTACTCTCCCGGTGCAAAAGCACTAAGGAGGCAAGGGCACTACTGCAAAACGGGGTGATCACCGACCAGGCCTTCTGCGAGGGCATTCCCCCAACACCCCTGCACTGGCTGGTTGCTGACCGGGATGAGGCGATTGTAGCAGAATCTATGGCAGATGGGCTTCATATTGGGGACAATCCGGTTGGAGTGCTGACCAACAATCCGCCCTTTGACCGGATGATGGATATTTTGACCTTGTATATGGGCCTTTCCCCGGAGGACGGGGAGAACTGCTTTGCTCCAAGCCTGCCCATGACGCCCTTTAGCCGGGGCTTGGGTGCCTTCGGACTTCCCGGGGATTTTTCCTCCCCCTCCCGGTTTGTCAGATCCGCCTATGTGCTCCATCACACCCCGCAAGGAGATGAAAGGGAAAGTGTTTCCCGGTTCTTTCACATTTTAGACATTGCCATGCAGCCGGAGGGCTGTGTGATGGATGGGGGCAAGTTCCAAAAGACCCTCTATTCCTGCTGCTGCAATACAGATAAGGGCATCTACTATTACACCACTTGCCACAACCGACAAATAACGGCAGTGGATATGCACAAGACGGACTTAGATAGCCGGGAGCTCTCCTTATTCCCTCCTGTAACTCAAATGGAGATTCGGTGGATGAATTGACATTAGAAGCGACCATACCCTCCCCTCATCCGACCTTGCTGTCGCTCGGCCACATATTTTTCAGATATGATTGCCCGTAGCAATCATTGGAATTTTGATTCGCTGCGCGGAGCACCCCCCGGGGAAGGTACAAAGGAATAGATTGCCACACCAGCATGCGCGCTGGTTCACAATGACAATGGGTGCGGAAGGCTTGGGGCGCGATTGCCGGGTTTCTTCAAAAAGTCTTAACATTATATTCACCGAAAAGATACATTTCCTTGGGACAATATACTATGTTAAGCGATATATCCGACGGAGCCATAAATTGCGGATAAAATTAACGATGCGAAAGGATGAGTTTCTTTGCGTAAAATCGCAGTTATCCCGGCATTCGAGCCGTCTCCTGCCTTTACCGGCTATGCACAGCAGTTATGTAAGCAGGTGGATTGCCTGATCGTCGTAAATGACGGCAGCGGTGCGGAATACGAACCCATATTTTCTAAAATCCAACAGTTAGAAAATGTGATTTTACTGTCCTATTCCGAAAACCGCGGCAAGGGCTATGCCCTAAAGCATGCCTATGCCTACTGCTGTGCCCATTTTGACGGTGAGGATATTGTGGTAACCGCTGACTGCGACGGGCAACACGCAATATGCGATGTTCTGTCCGTTTGTAAGGAAGCAGAAGCCTATCCGGACAGCTATGTTTTGGGCGTGCGGGATTTTACCGCCCAAAATGTTCCTGCCAGAAGCATTGCCGGAAACACCAATATGCTCCGTCTGTTACATATTCTCTACGGCATTCAAATCACCGACAGCCAGACAGGATTGCGCGCCTGCTCGGTATCTGTTGGGGAAAAGCTTGCCTCCATCAGTGGAAACCGTTTTGAATTTGAAACCGGCACCCTTATCTACGCCAAACGAAACGGCATACCGGTCAGGGAGGTGGGGATTGAAACCATCTACCCGGAAAAAGGGGAAGAACATATATCCCATTTCCGGACTGTGCGGGACAGCTGCCGCGTAGTAACCACCCTTTTGCGGTATCTGCTCCCCAATATTTTCGTCGGTGTTCTGACCGTTGTTACGGACCTCGGCATATTTTCCCTTTTGACCTACAGGGTATTCCCCCAAAAAACGCCTGGTTACACCCTGATTGCCAACATCATAGCGAAGGTCTGCGCCTCCCTTGTGAGCTATTTTGTAAACTGCAAGTATATTTTCCACCACAAAACCAAACGGTCGGCCGGCCGTTTCTATGCGCTTTGGACAGGACAGCTTGTCCTCTCCTACGGAAATATCTATCTGTTCGGACATATTTTAGGCGGACAGCTTGTTCTTATGAAGGTAATCGGAGACGGTGTCCTTGCCCTGCTGACCCACTCCCTGCAATGCAACTGGGTCTTTCAAAGAAGAGATAGCACCGGCTTTTGGGGCCGGTACGCCAAGACCGTCAGGCATTTGGCGCGCACCTTCTCCCGCCCCTATCAGGTGGATATTCCGAAGTTTGATGAGCCGGTGGTCTATGTCTGCAGACACTTAAATATGCACGGCCCTCTCACTACCCTGAAATGGCTTCCTTTCCAGGTCCATCCGATGGTTATACATATGTATTTTGATCGGAAAAAAACCGTCCGGCATATGACCGAATATACCCTCGCCCAGCGTTACGGCAAAAAGCCCATGCGCTTTAACCCCTGTGCCTGGGTTATGGGCTTTATTGCACCTAGATCGGAAGAGCG
>SVKZ01000032.1 GCA_015068165.1 Oscillospiraceae bacterium | reverse complement strand
CAGTTCCATATAGGCTTGCGATTTCCCCTTCTGAAGAGACAATCATTTTGTCTTTATTGATGCAGTCCAATACAGTCTGTACATTGCAGGAATAGGAGTCCGTTATAAAGCCGTCAAGGTTGGTATGGAAGTGCTTATAGCTGATGTCTTTGATATAGGCAAAGGTCATCGCCTTCAAAAAGCCTTCGTTTGCCGTTTGGGTGGAGACTTGCACAGCTTGCAAATAAGCATATCGGGCAACGCCCTGAGAAAGGGCGATGCCTATGGCATTGGCTGCCGTATTCCAACTGGAATAGCCCAAAAGTCTGCAAATATCAAGTTCTCCGTCCCCCATTAAAAGCGCGCCAAGCGCTCCCGGATTCTCGGAAACATCTATTAAAACAATGGGAATTTGCTTGGTTTGGTTTTCTTTTAACTGCGCTATCAAGGCTTTTCTGTCGTTTTCATCGCTTCCGCGGGTAAGGCAGAGCACCTGCAAAACATCATCCCGGTTTTCAACCACAGACACATTCAGTGCTGATAGATGGGTTTCTACGCTTTCTTTTAATGTGCCGATATCATAACCGTCTGCCGGTTTATCCGCACCGCCGCCAAAATATGTTGTTTTGAGCGCCACCTTGCCGTAAATCTCCCCGATCATTCTTGCCAGGCAGCACATTCCCAGTTCATCCGTTGCGGCGCTTAGGGCGCCCCATTCTCCCATTAGGGTCTTTATATACCGGATTTCGTTGGTTTGGATAGTGTTTTGCGGGCTGGAGTCGTCTACACCGATGTAGAAAAAATCCACTTTGTTTTCTGCGTTACGCAGCACATAATCCGTAATCCTGAGTTTTCTTGCCCGGGCGGTATGGTACTGTTCCAGCATTTTTTCTGTTGCCTCTGTAAAAACAGGCTCCCCGCTTGGGGTATAAGGGTATCCCTCGATAATACTCTCGACCGTAAGGGCATCCTCCGCAAGAGAGTGGCGCTCCGCCATACCGTAGGCGCGGAGAGTGTTATATTCTTCCAATGTATAACCCTGATAGCCTACTGTAGAAGCAAGCCGCATAACCGTATCGAATAAGTAAACAGTGTTCTCCTCGCAAAGGCTGAGGATTGTATCAATAACGCTATATTCAAAGGTCAGATCCGTATTTGACAGCCACCGGGAGCCAACAAGTCCGCCGGAGGTCATTTGATCCAGCGAAATAATAAAATAATCGCAGGTTTTATCTGCTTCCAGAAGCCACTGACGCAGTTTTTCCCGGTTGCCGATGGTAGAGCCGTCAGCGTTGGGCGGCATATTGTCCAGAGCTGTGCGATAGAGATCCTCCTGGGGCATCACTAAGGTAATGCCCGCCGATTGCGCCAAATACTGCACCCGCTCCTGATTGACAGGGCGGTTATCCAGGGGAACATAGGCAATACGGTAGGTTTCCGCTTGTTTTTCAAGAGGCAATACACACCCACTAAGTATGCATATTCCCACAAGGAAAATAATCACTGCCGCATAGCATAAGCAAACGCTTTTTCTGTGCATATTCCCGCTCCTTTGCAGCTTAATTGTTATTATTTTAGCACACAATATTTTTAATTGCAATCACAACCCCCGGATGCGGTGCATCCGGGGGGTTGTATTAGTTCAGTTCCTTTACGACCGCATCAAGGCGAGCGTTAACCGTATCAAAATCTGCCACAATTTCCATCAGCTTCTGCCCGGTGCGGGTCTTGCCCTCTTCCTTCAAACGAAGGGCTAAATCTGCAATTTCCTGGGCGTGGGCATCGTTGTGGCTGACCATAAATTTCATCAGTGCCAGCATTTCTTCCGTAGTGGTCTCTTCCGCTTCCGGCTTCTTGCCGCTGTCATCCCGGCGAACGCCGGAGACCTGATACATCCGGTCTGTGGAAATAATAACATCCACATCAAACCAGCGACCAAAAAGCGTTGCCAGCTCCTGCTCGTGGAGCAGGTCGATAGACACATTACTTGCACGGCCGGAATGGTGAGCAGTTAAGGCTTCCCGGCTCATAGAGTGGGCAACAGACAATCTGCCGCCGGGCTTTGTAAGGTCTGCCAACACCGCCACAAGGCGGGCAGGATCGGGGAAATGAGGAAAAGCATTATAGACCATTACGCAGTCAAACTGCCGGTTAAACTCCGTCTCCTCCACATCCCCGCAAATGACTTTTACCTCGGGGAATTTTCCGGCGGCGATCTTTGCCATTTCGGGGGAAATATCAATGCCGGTAACAGAAGCAACCCCCCGGCTCAAGTAATCCGGGAACAGCACACCTGTACCGCAGGCCACATCCAAAACATCCACACCGGCACGAATGCCGCCGCAGGTGAGAATCGTACTGATAATATCCTCGTGCCGGATCATATCCGCATCCCACCAGGGGGCGCACTTATCAAAAAATTCTGCAATCGCTTTCTTTTCCATTATTCAGCCTTTACCTTCGGATATCTTACGGGAATCACTCTGGCCTTTTCCAAAACAAGTACCAGCATAGGAATAAGTATCAGGTGGGCTGCTGCGCCTGGGAGTGTTCCCACAATGTAGCTTGTTGCCCAAATCGCAAGGGTGAAGGTCTCCCCTGTTCCCATCAGCGATACCACAAGCCACTGGGCAAGACCGCCCATCACACGACCGAGCAGCATCGCAGCAATAAGAGAGATGTACAAATCCAGGCTCATATGGTGGGTGCGGATAAAGCGCATCGCAAGGCCGGCAAACAGGCCATAGGCGCACAGCTCAGGACCCATATGCAAAAGGCGCATCATTGGAGGCATACCGGTGGTCAGACTTGCAAGGATAGGGCCTACAACGCCACAAACCGCACCGTAAACCGGTCCGAGCAGCAAGCCGCACAGCAGCGGCGGGATATGCATAGGAGACAGCTGGCTGCCAAGTCCCACAGCGTGAAATGCCATAGGCAAAACACAGCAAAGGGCAATACAGATAGCGCAAATACAAAGCTTCTTTACAGACGACATCTTATCCATAGGAATAGCCTTCTTTCTTCGTTGTTTATGTCATCTTATACTATGAAAAAAGCCTTTTCAAGCCCCCCTGGGGGTTATATTTTTACTTTTTATCCATTCACTCTTCACTTTTCACTCTTCACTAAAAGAAAATCCTCAACCTTCAACCCAATATAATACAACAAATCATAAAGTAACACAAAAGTAACACCACTTTGAAGGGATATCTGCTATAATGCAGACATTGGGAGGTAGCGCAATATGGAATTTAAGGACAATCTAAAACAACTCAGAAAACAAAAAGGATTCACCCAAGCCCAACTTGCGGAAAAGTTATTTGTCAGCCGCAGTACCGTTGCCAAATGGGAAAACGGTTTGGGTTTACCCAACCCTGAATCTATGGCGGCATTGGAACAGCTTTTTGATATTACCACACAGGATATTGCGACCAAAGAGCCGGAAACTGTAATCGTAGCAAAGAACCGCAGGCTGCGTTTGTTTGGGCAGATTATCGGCTGGACCGCAATTTCTGTGCTGCTTGTGGCAATGAGTATATTGCCCTTTGCGCTCCGGGATGGTCGCTATGGTTTCACTCCGGATATGGTTGCCGGCCAACATTACGCCGGCCGGGAATATATTGATACCGGTGATTATCGAATCTACTATTTTACCTTTGAGGGTGATTGGGAAGACGGTCGCCATTGGAGCGATCTGCAGGGCTGGAAGCTCGTCAAAAAGCATTTCTGGGGATGCACCTTGGTAAATTCGGATGCCATTGATCGGGTAATTGCCAAGGATAACTACATTGTGGGGCGTCTTTATTCCGTCAAAGGTAAAGACGGTTACTATAACATCCTGCGCAAAAGCAAATACTACAAGGCGCAAGATCCGGGAGAGCCAATGATTTGGGATATCCCTGCCGAACTAATTACCGCTGAGAGTATTACTATCGACGGGGTAGAATATGAACTGCAGAAAGGCTTCTTTTTTATCACGCAAGAACCTGTTGGGTATTTTAAGATTGGCAACCAATGGTACAATGTGATTGCATAATATAGAACACATCTTCAGCGCAATATGCAATAAACGCCGCTTTGCAGATGCAAGAGATGGGACTCGTTTGCATTTTCTCCCACAGCCGTGGGAGAAAATTAAGGTTCGTCTCCGAAATTTTCTGTTTTTCTTGCGGGGCGTTGCCCCGGGTGCGAGAGATGGGACTCATTAATCAATGTAGCCCCCTGTTACGGTACCCGATATCTTCCTCGGCTTTCAAAAGCCTTCGTCAGCTATCGACCGCGGCCACTCGCTCTGCTCCCTTTATCTGCCACTGGCAGCGGTCGCATCGCTCCCCAGTGTTTGCACTGGTGGCAGCAGATGTCCACCGGACATCTGCATTTTACATCTTCGAGTCCCATCTTGAGCAATAAAAATCCAGATACCCATTTGGGTATCTGGATTTTTTGGTGCGAGAGATGGGACTCGAACCCACACGGCGTAACCACACGCACCTCAAACGTGCTTGTCTACCATTCCAACACTCTCGCAAGCGCTTCCGTATTATATCGCGGAACGGCCAACTTGTCAACCTCTTTTTCCAAATCTGCCCTTATTTTTTCCCGGTCGGCTTGATTTTGTATATGCCCTGTGCTAAAATAAGCGGGTATGCGGTGCTTTCTTTTCGGGTAAAACATCTGCATACCACATATACAGAAATATCAGGTGCAATGCTATGAAAAAAATACAATTCTATCTGGCGCTGTGGGCTTCCAAGGCCGCCAGCACCCTTTTGGTGCTTTTGGGCAGAAATGCCTCCTGTTTCCCCGGAAAAGTAGCCATTAAGCTGTGCAAGGATTTTCTTCTCTATGTACCGAAGCCAAAAACCGTCATCGCGGTTACCGGCACCAACGGCAAAACCACCGTCAGCAACTTAACTGCCGGTATTCTCCGAGAGAACGGTTACTCTGTTACCAACAACAGCCTGGGTTCCAACATTCAGCCCGGTGTTGCCACTGCCCTTTTGCAGGACAGCACCGTTTTCGGCAAAGCCAAAAAGGACATTGCGGTTTTGGAGTGCGACGAGAGAAGTTCCCTAAAGATTTTCCCCCACTTAAAGCCCGATTATCTGCTGTGTAACAACATTATGCAGGACTCGGTTATGCGGAACGCCCACACCGAGTTTATTAGCTACCTGCTGACCTCCACGCTGCCGGAGAAAACCAAGGTTATTCTTAACGGCGATGATATGATTTGCTCCTCCCTTGCGCCCCAGTGCCAGGATCGGACTTATTTCGGTATTGAAGCCGAGCGTCCTGAAGCGCTGATTACCCCCTTCCACCGGGATATTGTCTACTGCCCCAAGTGCGGCGGCAAGCTGGTTGCAGATTATGTGCGCTATTATCACATTGGCCGTTTCCACTGCGAAAGCTGCGGCCACACCTCCCCGGAGCGAGCCTTTACGGTTACCGATATTAACCGGGAGCAGGAGACCTTTACCGTTTCTCATAACGGCCAGGCACTTCCCTACCGCTTGGTCAGCACCAACCTTGTAAATATTTACAATGTCTGCGGTATGATCGCTCTGCTTTCAAAGGTCGGTCTTTCCTATGAGCAGATCACCAATGGTCTTGAAAAAGCCGAGATCGTCAAGAGCCGTCAGGAGATTTTGGATGCCGGCGATCTGCATATTACGATGCTGATGGCGAAGGGTCTTAACCCTGTGGCCTGCGCGAGCTGCTTTAGCTATGTTGCTACCACCCCCGGTGAAAACAAAGCCGCTGTTATCTGCATTGACGACCGGAACAACTGCGCCACCAACAGCGCAAACATCTGCTGGTTCTACGATTGCGATTATTCCATTTTGGCAGATCCCTCTATCTCCCAAATCGTCTTTGGCGGTCCCCGGTGCAAAGACCACTATCTGCGGGCGCTGATGGCAGGCATTCCCAAGGAAAAAATGGTAATTACCCACGATGTTGCCCACGCAGCAGAGCTTGTGGACACCGAAAAGAGCAAAAACATCTTCGTTCTCTATGACATTTATCACCCGGCAGAGGCCGCGGTAAATAAGAAGATCCTGATGGAAAAAGGAGGGGCGTTATGATCATCGAAGTACTGTTTAACGAAGTCTGCGGTCTTAACGGCGATGCACAGAACGCCGCCTATCTGCAATATGCAATGCCCGATGCGAAAATAATCTACACCTCCCTTTTGGACGAGCCTTATTTTGCGACGGGTCGCCCGGATATGATTCTCATCGGCTATATGACGGAAAATACCCAGCGCCGGGTCATTGAAAAGCTGATGCCTCTGAAAGAACGGCTCTGCGCCCTGATAGATGACGGTGTAGTGATTCTGGCTACCGGTAATGCAGGGGAAATTTTCTGCAAACACATCTCTTATGTAACAGAAAAGCTGGAAACCGAAGGCTTGGGCATTTTTGATCTCACCGTAAAGAACGATTTCTTCAAGCGCTATAACGGCAAGATTCTCAGCCGCTTTGAGGGCATTGAAGTGGTAGGCTTCCGCACCCAGTTTGCCCACATCTACGGCGATAACTCCGATTGCTACTTTGCAGAGGTTATTCGTGGCATCGGTATTAACCCCGACAGTAAATTGGAGGGTATGCGGAAAAACAACCTCCTTTGCACCCATACTGTCGGTCCGATTCTTCCCTTAAATCCCCTGCTGTGTGAAAAGCTGATTGCGCTGGCAGGCGGAAATGCAGAAGCTGCTTTCCGGGAAGAAGCCGTCGCCGCCTACGAGGAACGGCTGAAAGAATGGAACGATCCGGCTATCCGTTTTGATATGTAAAAAAATCCCACGTCCGATGACGTGGGATTTTGAATCATCTTATTCTGTTACAGTAGGCAGACGACCAGCAATAAGCTCTTGTACTCTTGCGTCTAAAATATCGCTGCTAACGCAGATGATTTGATGCTTCAAGCCTTCGCTTTCATTGTAATAGTAGGTACCCCAATCGGGATCAACATACCAGATCGCACCATCTATCGTCATAGTTGCCCACTCCCCATCTCCGCTGAAGGGAACGGTTTTCTCAACCTGCTGGGTAGGTGTTTCCTTCAGCGCGTAGTAAACCTTAGCCGTTGTTGTTCCTTTTGCAGTATCAATTACATAATAGAAATACTGAAATTTACTCTCAACAAGAGTACCTGTTTCCATATCTGTGGAACTCCATAGCTCATAGATGCCGCGGACACCATAGCCCTCATAATCATACTCTTTCAGCGTTCCAAGCTGCTTTTGAGCATAAGACAGGTCTGTAGCATTATCTACCTTTTCCCAACGGACATACAGATCCTCTGAGCGCATCTGTTTTTTTGTAAAAAGCTGGGTATAATCAAACGCCGCAATGGAATGGTTTAGAGATTTTCCGTTGACTCCCAAACGGTAAATATCAGAGGTCTGATTCTTGGAAATCGCATCGTTCCAGACCACATACTCCACCTTGGAAGAATCCTCCTGACTGTATTCATAGGACAGGGTAACTTCCCTCACAAAAGCAGGAGCGCCCACTTCCTTATGGACATAGTAACCCGAACCGGAACCGGTAATGATCAAATAATCCTCATACTGATACTTTTCATCATTTATATAGTCTCTGCGGTCCGGAGTGTAACCTTCTCTGCGTTCATAGGACGGTGTGTATGTATAGTTGGTCAGCTTGTAAGTACCCTTTACTTTGTCCATTTTCTGCCCGCGAATCACATAGCAACCGGACATAGCCGCCAGCAATGCGGCAATAAGCAATACGCTTAATAGCACTTTAATCTTCTTCATATGTTCTACCTCCTTAAATGGAACTGCGGGTTTGGATTATAAATCCTGATAGTTTACTATCCCGCATATACATAATAGTATGTTTACTAACATTTGTCAATATGTTTCAGGTATTTTTTAGCAAATTTACAATTTGTTCAAAATTACACATTCCATTATTTTTTGCAAAAACTGAAAATTGGACTTGACAAATCAGCACGGATGGGGTAGTATATTCAAGCGGCGAAAACCGCGCGATGGAGAAGTCGCGTAGCTGGCCGAGCGCGCACGATTGGAAATCGTGTATACCCCAAAAGGGTATCGAGGGTTCAAATCCCTCCTTCTCCGCCAAAAGAAAACCACACCGATTGGTGTGGTTTTTTCTTTTGGCGGAATATCGGAGGAGGGATTTGAAGACCTAAAATGCAGATGCCCGGTGGGCATCTGCTGACGCCAGTGCAAACACTGGCGGCTACCTTACATTTTTGCCAAAAGCAAAAATGAATAAATCCCTCCTTCTCATATATTAATCGGCGCGCTCCCCTTTTAAGTAAAAAATGAATGGGGATTTGAAGATATAAAATGCAACAGTCCAGTGGACTGTTGCCGCCGGCAGCTGGATGCCGGCGAACATTACATTTTTGCCAAATGCAAAAATGAATAAATCCCTCCTTCTCCCCTCTTTGCATCTCGCTCAAATAATAAAACAGACCACCCGGCGGGGTGGTCTGTTTTATTATTTAATGTGCGAATTGACTTTCGTAGAGCTTAGCATACAAGCCTTTTTTCGCAAGCAGCTGCTCGTGTCTGCCCTGCTCTACCACGTTGCCGTTTTCCATTACCCAGATACAGTCCGCCTCCTGAATTGTGGACAAACGGTGGGCAACTATAAAGCTGGTACGGCCTTGCATCAGTTCATCAAATGCCCTTTGAACCTGCATCTCCGTCCGGGTGTCAATAGAAGAAGTGGCTTCGTCCAAAATCAGCATCGGCGGCAGGCAGAGCATCAGCCGGGCGATACACAGAAGCTGTTTTTGACCTTGGGAAATATCGCCGCCAAGTTCACCGATAACCGTGTCATAGCCCTGAGGCAAACGTTTGATAAAGCTATGAATTTTTGCCTTTTTTGCCGCTTCCACAATCTCTTCCTCGGAAGCATCCGGGCGACCCATTGCAATATTTTCCCGGATGGTGGCGTTTTTGAGCCAAGTGTCCTGCAGAACCATTCCCACACTTTTCCGCAGGTCCTCTCTTGTCATTTCCTGCGTATCCACACCGTCGATATAGATGCGCCCCTGATCCGGGTCATAAAAACGCATCAAAAGGTTAATAAGGGTCGTCTTACCGCACCCGGTAGGGCCAACAATAGCGATCTTCTGACCAGCAGAAACAGAGAGATTCATATCTGCCAGTAAAGGCTTGTTTTTCGTATAGGAGAAGGACAAATTCCGGATCTCCACCCTGCCCTGTACGGTCTGCAAACTTGCAGGATTTTTCGGATCAGGTGTCATCTCCGGCGCATCCAGCAGTTCAAACACGCGGCCGGCGCAGGCAACGGCATTTTGCAGCTCCGTTACCACACCGGAAATTTCATTAAAGGGCTTGGTGTACTGGTTGGCGTAATTCAGAAAGCTGGTAAGGTTGCCCACAGTAATCCCACCGTTAATTGCCACCAATGCGCCTGCAAAGGCAACACCTGCATATACAAGGGCATTGACAAATCGGGTAGCAGGATTGGTAAGAGAGGAGAAAAATGTAGCCCGCATAGAGGTTTTTTTCAGTTCCTCATTGGATAGATTGAACGCTTCCAGGGAGGCATCCTCGTGTCCAAAGGCCTGTACCACCTTAATACCGCCAACGGTTTCGTCGATAAGCGCGGTCTGTCTGCCCCGGGCTGCGGTTTGGGCTTTGAACATATCGTAAGTTCTCTGGGCAATAAACTTGGCAACCAGCAAAGACAGCGGTGTTACAAGCACTACCACAAGAGCAATTTGCCAGTTTGTGAAAAGCATAAACAAAAGCGTACCCAAAATCGTCATAATTCCGGAGAAAAGCTGGGTAAAGCCCACCAGTAAACCATCGGCAAAGGTATCCACATCCACGATCACCCGGCTGACAATGTCGCCCTGTGAAAACCTGTCCAAATAGGACAGGGGTAGCTTCTGGACATGCCGAAAGGCAGCATTACGGATATCCCGGGAAACCCGGTAAGTGATCCGGTTGTTCATTTGGCTCATCAGCCAATGGGCAAAGGCGGAAATTCCGGTGCAGATCAGGCTGATTATCAAAAACAGGCCTACCATTTCAAAATCTACCTTGCCAGCTTCGATCATATAGTCAATAGCATAACCCACGAGCACAGGAATGGCAAGAGAACTGACAACGGATACAACTGCCAGCAAAAGGGACAGACAGACGAGTGCCCAATAGGTTCGGATATACCGCAAAATTTGGACAATGACAGCGGATTTTTTCTGTTTATCAGCCATTTTGCGCCACCTCCTGACCGAACTGGGTGCTGTAAATCTCCCGATAGACCGGACAAGAGCGCAGCAATTCCTCACTTGTTCCCTTTCCCACCAGCTGACCGTCCTCCAGCACCAAAATCAGGTCTGCGTGGCGGACAGAAGCGGCTCTTTGAGAGACGATAAAGGTAGTGGGCATCGGGTTCATAGAACGGATGCAATGGCGCAAAGCCGCATCGGTTGCGTAATCCAGCGCAGAAGCGCTATCGTCTAAAATAAGGATGTTGGGTTTTCTTACCAAAGCCCTTGCAATGGCAAGACGCTGTTTTTGACCGCCGGAGAAATTCCGTCCCCCCTGCTCTACCTTGGTATCCAATCCTTCTTTTTCTTCTACAAACTGCGCTTGCGCAAGACGCAGAGCTTCCCGCATTTCTTCGTCGGTAGCATCCTCTTTGCCCCAACGGAGGTTGTCCCGGACCGTACCGGCAAACAGCAGTGCGCTTTGGGGTACAATGCCGATTTTTTGGCAAATTGCTTTTTGATCTAAAAACTTTATATCCCGGTCATCCAGCAGCACCTTGCCTTCACTGGCCTCATAAAGCCCGCAAATCAGGTTCACAAGGGTGGTTTTGCCACAGCCTGTGCCGCCGATAATGCCCACAGTCTGCCCGGGGTAGGCTGTAAAGCTGATACCCGCCAAAGCAGGCTCGGAAGCCCCTGCATAGGTGGCAGATACGTTCTGAAACTCCACTTTTCCGCCCAATTCCGGTGCATAACCTGCTGTTTTTTTTGCAGGTAGCTCCAAAACCGCCTGAATGCGGTTGCCGCAGGCGGTGGCCTTGGTCATATTCAGAATAAGGTTTGCCATTTTGATCAGTTCCACAAGGATCTGGGACATATAGTTATAAAGGGCAATGACCATGCCCTGGGTCAAAATACCGCTTTCCACCCGTACAGCACCTACCTGCATCAGTACAACAATGGCAATGTTGACAATAGCAAAGGTCAAGGGGTTCATAAAGTTGGAAATCGTTCCTGCCCGGAGCTGTTCTGATGCCAAATCAGCGGTTTTTTCCAAAAATTGCTCCGTTTCCTTCTTTTCCATACGGAACGCACGGAGGACACGGACGCCTGTTAAGTTTTCCCGGGTAGATGCAGTAACGCCATCCAGTTTTTGCTGAACACGGCGGTAAGCCGGCATTGTGATGAGCATAATACCGAAAACCACCACGCAGAGAACAGGGATTAGTGCCGCAAAAACCAAAGCGGATTTTACATCAATGGTAAAGGCCATAATCATCGCGCCGAACACCACAAAGGGCGACCTGAGCAACAGCCTGAGTGTTAAATTTACACCGTTTTGCACCTGATTGACATCGGAGGTCATCCGGGTGATCAGGGTGGCTGTTCCCACCTTGTCCAGCTGGGTATAGTCAAGGCGAAGGATATGTGCCATTACCGCGTGGCACAGACGGGCGGCAAAGCCAACCGCCGCCTTGGCCGCGAAATACTGGGCTATCACCGCGCTAATCAGACCCACAATGCCCAAAAGCACCATAAGCAAGCACATTTTCACAATATAGCCCCTATCCCCTGCTTCGATGCCTATATCCACGATGCCGGCTACTACCAAAGGAATGAGCAGTTCAAAGCTTGCTTCCAACAGCTTAAACAGCGGACCTAATGTACACTCCTTGCCGTAGCCTTTCATATATTTTAAGAGTTTTCTCACTGATTTCACCTCATTTTGACAACTTTTAGAATTATAACACAGTTTTCACCTCTATGCAATCTATTAAAATTTTCAGGTTGACATTATGGAAAATTCTCGGTATAATACTGGGGCAAATATGCTAGTGTAGCACAGTCGGTAGTGCATCTCACTCGTAATGAGAAGGTCGCCTGTTCGAGTCAGGTCACTAGCTCCAGCAAAGAACCCACTTTTGTCCGGTAGGCAAAAGTGGGTTCTTTGCAACTAAATCCCCCCTGTCGGGTGGGTGAAACCACCGGGGGTGATGAAATCCCCTACGGGGATGAAATCCGGTGCGCGCACCGGACGGGTGGATTTCATTTCATCTGCAAAGCAGATTTCATAAGCACAACCTGATTTCATCCTTGCGTAAGCAAGGATTTCATTAATCAGCGAGCGGTGTATACTTTCCATCTTTTTGCCCCGTTTCTCCTCCTTTGCGTTGCAAAGCAGTCTTTGTATTGCATATTATCTTTGCAATTGCATGGGATATCTGTGCAATTATATGGGTTATTCGATACATAAAAGCAAAAAGAGATAATAAGTAAAATTCCAATTTATTGGCCGGTTTATTCCACATTATTACAACAAATCGGATTAAGCTTAATGGTCAATCTCCAGTTTGGAGCGTCGGCCGGTGAATTGCTTTTATTTACCGTTATCGCAATTTCATACCGTTTGGTTTTCTTCTGGACATAACAAATCCCCCTCATGTAGTTATTATCCTACATGAGGGGGTGTTTTGTCTATTGTCCGTTTTTACTGGTTCTGTTCAACAACAGAGTGTGTTTTATTTTTGAAATATGCCAGCTTTATGGCTTCCTGCGCCGCTTGTGTGCGTACCGTTTCCCGGTCGCCGTCAAAACAGAAGCAAACTGCCTCTGCGCCCTTTTCGTCGGCATAGCCGATATAAACGGTGCCCACAGGCGTTCCCCGATCGTCTCCGGAGGGGCCTGCAAAACCGGTTACCGAAATAGCAACATCTGCATTCAGCGCCCGTCTTGCGCCCGCAGCCATTGCTTCGGCTACTTCAGCACACACCGCCCCTTCCCTACTGAGAAGTTCGGTATTCACCCCTAAAAGTGCCGTTTTTATCTCATTTGTATAAGAAATAATACCGCCTTTATAGGTTTTTGAACTGCCAGCCACAGCCGTGATTTGCGCACCAATCATACCGCCGGTACAGCTTTCCGCTGTGGCAAGGGTTTTGCCCTTTAATACTTCAAAAAGCTCACAGATAAGGTGTGTCATCATATTTTACCGTAATCTTTTCTACAGAGGCAAGGGCCGCCTCTATCAGTGCTTCCCTATTCAGGTCCTTTTCTGCGGCAATCACCTGAGAAAGGACAGGCTTTGTCCGGGGATGCTTGGGAGTAAAGACTGTACAGCAATCCTCATAGGGCAAGATAGAGGTGTCCAGCGTGCCGATTTTCCGGGCGATGGTTACAATCTCCTCTTTATCCATACCGACTAAGGGCATAAAAATGGGGATATCCACCACTGCGCCGGTAACTGCCATTGCCTGCATCGTCTGGCTGGCTACCTGACCCAAGTTTTCACCGGTAATCAGTGCACCACAGCCGTCCTGCTGGGCGATTTTCTGGGAAATTTCCATCATAAACCGGCGCATAATGAGAGTAAAGTACTCCTCCGGGCAGTTGTCCCGGATCGCTTCCTGAATCTGGGTAAAGCTGACCACATTTACGGTCATTCTGCCGCAGTAGCGGGTTACCAGACGGGCAAGCTCCATCACCTTATTTTTCGCAAGCTGAGAGGTATAGGGATAGGAGAAGAAATGGATACATTCTATTTCCACGCCCCGCTTTGCCATCATGTAAGCCGCCACAGGCGAGTCAATACCGCCAGAGAGCAGGCACATCGCCCGACCGCCTACACCGGTAGGCAAGCCACCGGCACCCGGCTCTGCAGGTCCGTGGACATAAGCCGCCAAATCACGAACTTCTACATAGACGATATACTCCGGATGGCGCACATCCACTTTACAGGTGGGGTGGGCATCTGCCAGCCGTCCGCCAATCTCCCGAGAAATCTCCATAGAGTTCATAGGAAATGCCTTATCCGACCGCTTGGACTCTACCTTGAAGGATTCTGCGCAGTCCAGGTCATCCCCCAGATAAGCTTCCGCCGTTTCATAAATCCGGTCGATATTCTTCTCACAGGGGCGGCAGCGGCACAAACTTACCACACCGAAAATGGCGTGGCAGGCTTCCCATGCGCCGTCCACATCTGCCATATCATCCATCGGTTCTACATAAACGGTGGACTGCATAATATATACATCAAAATTACCGTAGGCCTTCATCCGGCGGCGGATATTCTGCCGCAGCTTATCCTCAAACTGCCGACGGTTTGCGCCTTTTAATACAATCTCGCCTAATTTCAGCAAAAAAATCTCTTTCACAATGGTTACCTCGTTTATTTATAGTTCTACTGTTCTGTAGCGAACGGCTTCCGCTAAATGCTCTGGGGTGATATCCTTACTGCCATCTAAGTCAGCAATGGTGCGCGCAACTTTTAATATCCGGTCATAGCTCCGGGCGGTCAGGCCAAAGGTATCAAAGGCCATTTTCATAAGCTGGGCGCCGGCATCATCAATCTGGCAGTGAAAGCGTAGCTCGTTAGGGCCCATCCGAGCATTGCACATACCGCTGCTTTCCCCAAAACGGCGGTTTTGAATATCCCGGGCAGCGTTAACACGCTCCTTGACAGCAGAGGACGGCTCTGCCTCTTCCCTGCGCCTTAAATTTTCAAAATCCACAGCCGGAACTTCCACAATAATATCAATTCTGTCCAAAAGCGGTCCGGAAATACGGCTTCGGTAGTTTTTTACCGCTTGCTCACTGCAGGTGCATTTCCCGGAGGGGTCGCCATACCAGCCACATTTACAGGGATTCATAGCGCATACCAGCATAAATTCCGCCGGGTAATTATAAGCGCCAGACACCCGGGCGATGGTTATCTGACCGTCCTCCAAAGGCTGACGCATCATATCCAGGGTATCCTTCCGAAATTCCGGCAGCTCATCCAAAAACAAAACGCCCTTATGGGCAAGGGAAATCTCACCCGGCTTGGGATTGGTTCCGCCGCCTACCAATCCGGCATTGGAGACCGTATGGTGGGGATTGCGGAAGGGCCGCTGACGAATCAGGGGCGATTTGGGAGATAGCATACCCATTACGGAATAAATCTGGGTAACATCCAGAGATTCCTTCCAAGTCATATCCGGCAGGATGGAGGGCAATCTCCGGCTGAGCATACTTTTGCCCGAGCCGGGAGGGCCGATCAGCAAAATGTTGTGTCCGCCGGCGGCTGCCACCTCCATCGCCCGTTTTACATTTTCCTGACCCAGTACATCCTTAAAATCCAACAGCTCTTTTTCTGTCTGTTCCGGTACCCAAATCGGCTCTTCTGTGATTTCCCGCTCGCCGTTGAGGGCTTCCACAAGCTCCCGGACTGTATTGACAGGCATAATGGCAGGGCCACGGGCAAGTGTCGCTTCCGGGGCATTTTCTGCAGGTACAAAGATATGGGTAAAGCCCTCCTGCTTTGCCGCGATTGCCATAGGCAGTACGCCGGTAATAGGACGAATTTGCCCGTCCAAGCTCACCTCGCCCAAAAAGGCGGTGGTGGATTTGGGTCTGCGGATAGCGCCACAGGCGCACATAATGCTAAGCAAAATCGGCAGATCGTAATGAGTGCCGGCCTTTTTCAGGCTGGCCGGTGCCAGATTGACCGTAATCCGCCCTGTGGGGAATTTCATTCCGCTATTCTTAGCGGCGGCACGCACCCGTTCCCGGGCTTCCTTTACCGCCGCATCCGGCAAGCCTACAATGTCAAAAGCAGGCAGGCCGTTGGATATATAGCATTCCACCCGGACCGCATTTCCGCGGATGCCGCTAACACTCATGGTATGTACGCTACAAATCATTGTGCCATCTCCCGTATTTATTCTAAAGATTATCATACTCTATTTATCCTAAAAAGACAATTCTTTTTTTCTTTCTATAAAAAACAACAACATATTCCCACTTTTTTCCCCTGTTGGCGAGGATTATCGCTTTACAAACCAGCAAAAAGGTGTTATTATATATGCGCAAAAAATGAATACTTTAGGAGGTATTTTAATTTGGCTAGAAAATTTAAGACAATGGACGGCAACACCGCTGCCGCTCACGTCAGCTATGCTTTTACCGAAGTAGCTGGCATCTACCCCATTACGCCCTCCAGCCCTATGGCCGACTATGTTGACCAGTGGTCTGCCGCAGGTCGTAAGAACATCTTCGGCAACACCGTTAAGGTGGTCGAGATGCAGTCCGAGGCCGGTGCTGCCGGTACAGTTCACGGTTCCTTGGCCGCCGGTGCCCTGACCACCACCTACACCGCATCTCAGGGTCTGCTGCTGATGATCCCCAATATGTATAAGATCGCCGGTGAGCTTCTGCCCAGCGTATTCCACGTCTCCGCCCGTACCGTCGCCACCCAGGCGCTGAATATCTTTG
>SVKZ01000031.1 GCA_015068165.1 Oscillospiraceae bacterium | reverse complement strand
CACCTTAGTGCCTCAAATCGTGTTTTTTGAATAATTTGCTCTTAGCAATTTATTACTCAAGAATTTCGTTGGCTGTTTCTTTTACGCTTTCGCTTAAACAATCCATTTTTTGTTGTTCAAGGTGTTTGTTCGTCTTTGCGTTATTCAATTTACAAGGTACATCTTGCTACCCTCCCAAGGCTCAAGCCCCGTTCATCGGACAGCTTGCATATGATACCACCGAAAAAGCCTTTTGTCAAGGGGTTTTTTTGAAAAATTTAAGGGATTTTTTGTTATTTTTTTAGCATATCAAAATGTTGTATTTTATGGTAATTTACACCACAAAATACCGCTTCCGCAGGCACTCTACCGGGAGGAAATATTCTGCGAAATATCGCTAAGGGCATCCGCCGCATCCATCACGCCATCCTCCGTGCGCGCCAAATCCCCCAGTGTAAACATCCCACACAATTTCCCTTCCTGCACCACAGGAAGCCTGCGAATCTGCTGCCGCCCCATAAGGTGTGCCGCAACACCGGCATCCATATCCGGGTCTACCGTCAGTACCTGCCCGGTCATTACATCCCGCACCTTTGTATCTTTGGGCAATTTATTAGCCGCCAGGCAACGGGTAACGATATCCCGATCCGTAACCATACCGTAAAGCTGCCCTCTGTCTCCGCACACAGGCAGTACCCCTACATTATGATTGGTCAGTTTTCTCGCTGCCACTTCTACCGTTTCATCCGGGTGGATGCCAATCGCCGGTGATGTCATAAGGTCCCTTACTTTCATATTGCCGCCTCCTTTTTACAGATTATGGGCAGCAATTTCTGCTTTTATACATTATACATTAAATAAAATAACAGCACCCGTCCGAGGACAGGCGCTGTTTATATTTATCTTTGTTTGTAGGTTGATAAGAAATCCTTCAGACTTTGGCAGGCATCCTCCAGAATTTCAATTCGAGGAAGATAAACCACCCGGAAATGATCCGGTTCTTTCCAGTTAAAGCCCTTGCCCGGTATGATTAATACCCGCTTCTCCCGCAGAAAATCCAGAGCAAATTGCTGATCGTCCAAGATATTAAATTTCTTTGTATCAATCTTGGGAAAAATATAAAACGCCGCTTTCGGTTTCACCGCAGAAATACCGGGAATGTCATTGAGCGCCTTATAAACAAATTCTCTCTGCTCATAAACACGACCGCCGGGAATAATATACTCATTTACACTTTGATAACCACCCAATGCCGTCTGGATAATGGACTGACCGGGCACATTGGAACAAAGGCGCATATTGGAAAGCATATCAATACCAGCCATATAATCCTTCGCAATCTCTTTGTTACCAGAGAGTATCATCCAGCCCACCCGGAAGCCGCAGGCCATATGGGATTTGCTAAGGCCACTAAAAGTAACGCAAAACAGGTCAGGTGCTAAGGAAGCGGTAGCAATATGCTCCAGTCCGTCCATTACCAGACGGTCATAAATCTCATCAGAGAATAGTATCAGCTCGTGCCGACGGGCCACATCCACCAGTTGCTCCAGGATTTCCTGAGGGTACAATGCACCGGTAGGGTTGTTGGGGTTGATAATAACTAGCGCCTTGGTTTTAGGCGTAATCTTGCTTTCAATGTCCTTAATATCGGGATACCACTCAGACTGCTCATCGCAGATATAGTGTACCGCCTTGCCACCGGCAAGATTTACGCAAGCCGTCCACAAGGGATAATCAGGAGACGGAACCAGCACTTCATCACCGTCATTCAGCAGTGCGTGCAGGGAGAGCTGAATCAGCTCGCTTGCTCCGTTGCCGGTGTAAATATCCTTCATAGTTACGCCCGGGATCTTCTTAATTTGGGCGTACTGCATAATCGCCTTTCTTGCCGCAAAAATGCCCCGGGAATCGGAATAACCTTGAGAATTTACAATGTTATCTCGCATATCCTGAATAACCTCCTCCGGCGCATTAAAGCCAAAAGGCGCAGGGTTTCCGATATTCAGTTTTAGAATCCGCATGCCACGCTCTTCCATTCGCGTTGCTTCCTCCAAAACAGGACCGCGCACGTCATAGAGCACATGTTCCAGCTTATTGGCTTTGCCGAAGGTTCTCATAGGATCCTCTCCTTAGAATTCACATTTCTTTTCGATATAGTTTTTCAGCTCACTGATGGGAACGCGCACCTGCTCCATAGTATCACGGTCGCGGACAGTAACGCAATCGTCTGCAGGAGTGTTCTCGTCGCCCACGGTCTGGAAGTCCACAGTAATGCACAAAGGTGTACCGATTTCGTCCTCACGGCGGTAACGCTTACCGATAGAACCGGAATCGTCAAAGTCCACCATAAAGTACTTCCGCAGCTCGGCATAAACCTCCTCTGCCTTGGGAGAGAGCTTCTTGCTAAGCGGCAGGACAGCCGCCTTAAAGGGTGCCAGTGCCGGGTGCAGATGCAGAACGGTACGTACATCGTCCTTGCCATTCTTATCCTGGCCTACCACCTCCTCGTCATAAGCCTCGCACAGGAAGGCCAGCGCCACACGGTCGCAGCCCAGAGAAGGCTCGATAACATAAGGAATATAATGCTCATTCTTTTCCTGATCGTAGTACTCCAAACTCTTGCCGGAGGCTTCCTGATGGCGACCCAGGTCATAGTCGGTACGGTCCGCAATACCCCACAGCTCGCCCCAGCCGCCGCCGAAGGGGAACTGGTACTCGATATCGGTAGTTGCCCGGGAATAGAAAGCCAGCTCCGCAGGCTCGTGGTCACGCAGCCGCAGAGACTCTTCCTTGATACCCAGAGAAATCAGCCAATTCTTGCAAAAATCCTTCCAGTAAGCAAACCATTCCAAGTCTGTGCCGGGCTGGCAGAAGAATTCGCACTCCATCTGCTCAAACTCACGGGTGCGGAAAGTAAAGTTACCGGGGGTAATCTCGTTACGGAAAGCCTTGCCCACCTGGCAGACGCCAAAGGGCAGCTTTTTCCGGGTGGTGCGCTGAATGTTGGCAAAGTTTACAAAAATACCCTGGGCAGTTTCAGGCCGCAGATAGCAGGTAGAGGAAGAGTCCTCGGTAACACCGATCTTGGTCTGGAACATCAGGTTAAAGTTCCGGATGGTGGTAAAGTGGTGCTTGCCGCAGTTGGGGCAAATAACATCCTCATGCTCGGCAATGAAATCGTTCATTTCCGCAGGCTTCATAGCGTCTACATTGACACCCTTGCCGGACTCGCTCTCCTCAATCAGCTTGTCCGCGCGATGACGGGCGCCACAGCCCTTGCAGTCCACCAGCGGGTCTGAGAAAGAGCCTACGTGGCCGGTGGTGATCCAGGTTTGGGGATTCATTAAAATCGCCGCATCCAAGCCTACATTATAAGGAGATTCCTGGACAAATTTCTTTAGCCAGGCCTTCTTAACATTATTCTTAAACTCCACACCCAGAGGGCCGTAGTCCCAGGAGTTTGCCAGACCGCCGTAGATTTCAGAGCCGGCATAGACATAGCCTCGGTTTTTGCAGAGATTAACGATCATATCCAGTGTTTTTTCGCTGTTTTTCATCTTAATATTCCTCCGAACAAATTGTACAAAGTATTATAGCGGGTTTCTTATGTAAAATCAAGAATTATCCCCATAATCATATACATTTTCAGGGCCCAGGTCGGCAGCCATCATTTCATAGACCTTTTGCCCCAAGTCCGCCGTGGAGAGCGCCTTTACTTCCTCTGCAGAAAACACATCCAGCAGACTTACCTCCACGTAGCCGCCCTTGAGCTTAAACAGGCTCTTCATAGACTCCCGGGTGTGCTTTACGGTGCAGACCACCACCGGTACATTGGCCTTTTGGGCGATCTTAAACACACCGTTTCGGAAATGGCGGAGCTTGCCGTCCAAACTGGTATATCCCTCCGGGAATACGCCGATAGACGCCTTATCTTCCTTAATAAGCTGTACACACCGCAAAATTGTTTTCAGCGCCTCTCTGTCATTTTCCCGATTGATAGGTTGACAGAGCAGCTTGCGCTGCAGCTGCCCAATCAAAGGCTTCTGATCATTCTCACGTTTGGAAATAAACGCCATATTGCTTTTTTGGAAGCAATGCAGCAAAACCACCGGATCAAGATCAGAAATATGGTTCGACACCAAAAGGAAACGAGTATCCTCCGGTAGTTTCTCCAACCCCTTGGTAACAATCTTTAACCTCAAGACCGTTTTCAGCGCATCAATATATAAATGGGTCATTCGGCGGTAGAATTTGCTGTCATTATCCGGCATCACCTTCATATCCACAACGCCGCAGGCAACGCACAAAAACAGCGCCGCCACAATCACACTCAAAAGTGTTCCGCCCATAAAGCACAGAGGCAGCAAATAAAGCCACTGCAAGCTTGCAAACGCACCTGCTCCCACACAAACACCCAAAGACAGGCCAGCACCTGCCAATAGGCAAAGCAATATCAGCATATTTTTCCCTCCACAGGATAGCTTTCCTTTTATTATACTCCCATCTTTCCATATTGCCAAGTGTATTTTTTACAAAAGTACTGGAAATTGTAAATATATACTGGTATAATAGACTTAATATATTGTTCGTTCCCTGCAATGCGGCGGTTTTTCTGTGCATTGCAATCCCACCTGTGCAAATATCTCTACTGATTTTAGGAGCTATGTATGAAACGGCGTTTTAACTCTCTCCCGATTCTTATATTTCCCACGGCAGCAGGCCTTGTGGGTCTTGGTCTGCAACTTTGGCTAAAAACTACCGGTATTGACGAAAGTGGATTGCTGATATCCAGCCACATCGCTCCCCCGATTCTTTTAGGTTTATCCATCTGTGTAATACTGGCATCATTCTATCTGTCTACCGGCATCCCCAAGGACATGCACTATTGCGAATCGGCACACACAAGAAAGCGTTCCGCCGCCGGTAGCCTCGCCGGCGCTGGTGGCATCTTTCTGACCGTAATACAGTGCAGTTTGGATGTTTACGTTTCCTTTTTTTGTCTGATCTGCGCCGCCATTCTTTTGTGGCAAATCTGTGTGCAGAAGGAAAAGAAATTGCGCTTCTGGGCAAGTTGCGGTGTCTCTATCTGCCTGCTGGCGCTGACACTTTCCCAATACCCAAAATGGTGTGTAAACACCCAGATCCACACCTATGCCTATTCCTTACTTGCCTGCCTGAGTCTGCTATTGGCCGCTTACCACCGCACGGAAGGTGAGTTGGGCATTTTCCACACAAAGCGCATCCTGTTTTTTCATATACTGGCCATTTACTTTGGCCTTGTCTCTGCTACAGATGAACTTGGCTTCCTGACCGCAGGCCTGGCACTTTGGTGCGCATTTGACCTGTTCCGCCTACAACCGGTGGTCCATATCCGAATGCCCCTGCCGGAGGTGGTTTCCGAATGTATCCGCACCCTCACCGCCGCCGGTTTCCCCGCCTATGCAGTGGGCGGCTGTGTTCGGGACACCCAGTTGGGTCTGCCTGTCCACGATTATGACCTGTGCACCTCTGCCACCCCGGATCAGATTGTCAAGGTTTTCTCCCAATTCCCTCTTGTGCGAACCGGTGAAAAGCACGGCACAGTGGGTGTTGTCATTGACGGTACGGTATACGAAATTACTACCTTCCGCACAGAAGGGGAATACAAAGACAACCGCCACCCTACCTGGGTCTCCTTTGTAGACGATCTGGAGCAGGATCTATCCCGGCGGGATTTTACCGTCAATGCGATGGCATACTCCCCGGTCAGCGGTCTGCAAGATCCCTGGCACGGCACAGCCGACCTGAAAAAGAAAATTCTCCGGGCGGTTGGCGATCCGGAACAGCGTTTCAAGGAGGATGCGCTTCGAATCCTCCGGGGTGTACGGTTTGCTATCCGTTTTGAACTGACTCCCGATGCAAAAACAAAAAAAGCCATGCTCTCCCAGGCACCGCTTATAGGAAAGCTTGCCCGGGAACGGGTTTTTGATGAGCTTTGCAAAATTTTAACCATATGTACCGCCCGGGATCTTTTGCGTTTCTGCCCTGTATTTCTGCAAGCCATCCCGGAACTCGCACCCACTGTAGATTTCCATCAAAGAAGCCCCCATCACGCCTATGATGTCTATACTCACACTGCCTATGTGGTAGAAAATACACCGCAGGATCTGGCGCTCCGCTGGGCTGCCCTCCTCCACGATGTAGGCAAGCCCGCCACCTTTACCCAAGATGAACACGGTCGCGGACATTTTTATAACCACGCCGACATCAGTGCCCAGCAAGCTGACAAGATTCTCCTGCGGTTGAAAGCCCCCACTGCCCTGCGGGAGCAAGTGGTATTCCTTATCCAAAACCATATGCTGCAGATTCCTGCAGATGTACCCATTCTTCGCCGCCGCCTGAGCCGTTACGGCGAAGAAAACATCCGAACCTTACTGAAATTGCAAAAAGCCGACCACGCCGGCAAAGGGGTCTGTGAGGACGCGCCACCCTTTGTGCTGATCGAAGCCTTGATCGACAACATCATCGCCGACGGGCAATGTCTTCATCTTAAAGACCTTGCCGTTGACGGAAACGATTTGATGGCTGTCGGTTTCCCGGAGGGAAAAATCCTCGGTCAGTGCTTAAATACACTTTTGGACTGCGTTGTTGACGGAAAAATCCCCAATGAACGGGACGTGCTTTTAGAAGTTGCAATACTGTATTTGCAAGAAAGGACGAATATTGTATGAAAATTGCCATCATAACCGGCGCAAGCTCCGGTATGGGACGGGAATTTGTCCGTCAGCTCTCCGGCTATGTAACCGTGGATGAGGTTTGGGTCATTGCCCGGCGGGAAAACGCTCTTTTAGAGCTGTCCCAAGAATGTCCCTATCCCATCCGGCCCATTGCTCTCGACCTGTGTAGCCAGGAAAATTTCTCCCGTTTATCCGCCCTTTTAGAGGAAATAAAGCCCGATATCCGGCTTTTGGTCAACGCCGCCGGCTTCGGTAAATTCGGCAAATTTCAAAATGTGCCTTTGGAGGAAGATCTGCGAATGATCGACCTTAACTGCAAGGCGCTGCTGACAATGACCCGGCTGTGCCTGCCCTATATGCACGAAGGCAGCCACATTTTGCAGGTTGACAGTATGTCTGCCTTCCAGCCTGTTCCCTATATCGCCACCTACGGTGCCACCAAAGCCTTTGTTCTCAGCTATACCCGCGCTATTCTCCCGGAGCTTAAAAAGGCAGGCATCCGCATTATGGCAATGAACCCCTTCTGGGTAAAAACCGAGTTCTTTGACCACGCCTTTGCCACCAACGGCTCCGAGGTGCAAAACTACATCTGCTTCTACGAAGCCAAGGATGTGGTCGCTACCGGCTTGCACGATTTGTATAAGACCAAAAAGCAGGTTTCTGTTCACGGTTTTATTGCCAAAGGCCAGCGGCTGCTGGTAAAGCTGATGCCCCACAGCTTTGTTATGAAGGTTTGGATCAATCAGCAGAAAAAGCCAAAAAACGACCCCCGGGCAAAATAAAAACCCACAGGAGGCCATTATGCACGCAAAGATAGAGAAAGTGTTCCGCAGAATTCTCCACGCATTGGAGTTTGTAATTGCCGTCCTTACCCTTATTGTTCTTTTGGGAATGCTGGGAATGGAAATCTACAAAATGTTTACCGTCAGCGATTACTTTGCCTCTATGGATACATATCTGCACAACATTTTGACCATTGTGGTAGGCCTTGAATTTGTGCGAATGCTCATTGATATGACCCCGGCAAACACCCTGGAGGTGCTGATCGTGGCTATCGCCCGGCAAGTCATTTTGACCCATAACGATCCTTTGAGTAACTTGGCAAGCGTCATTTGCATTGCCGGTCTTTTTGCCACCCGCCGCTACCTGGTTTCCAAAAAAGGTCTCAAAATCGAACTGTCTGAAACGGAATAATCTTCCCTTGTTCTTGTTCCCTGTAGGGGGGCGGGGCCCACGATGCCCCGCTACCGCACTGTCTTCTTATTCTTTTCGGGTCATCGAAGGCGCCGACCCCTACATAGAATCCTACAAACGCACAACCCCCTCGGCATCTATTTGGATGCCGAGGGGGTTTATTGTGGAATTATTATTCTTTAACAAAAGCTTTTGGCATAAGTACCAACTACTTTAATAGCATTATAAACCCAAAAATTTCAGAATACGAATTGCCCGAAGCGCAGCGCTCACTCCCCTGAATATACCCAAAAACACGCACAGCAGCATAATAGCCACAAGGCTCATTATCAAAATCCGCAATATTTTCTTGTCTCTTTTTTCTTCTTCAGCCTTCTCTTGTTCTCTTAACCGCTCTGCCCGTTTTGCTTCCGCTTCTTCTCGTAGTATTTCCTCTATTGTACGCTTTTTCCTTGCCGTCTGTGAACGAATATCCGCGCCACAGCGAGGACAAAAACGCACCTGATTTTCTTCTTCCGTCTCCACTTGTCCACCGCACCGTGTACATTTTATAATCATTCTTCTCTCCCCTTTTTGCGTTTTTCTTCGATTATACTTCAAAAACCATTATTTGCAAGAAAAATGCCATATTTTATTACAAAAACCACCTCTGATTGCGATTGCAACAAGAGGTGGTTTTATGGGAGAAATTATTACTCTTTCTTAAAATATCCTCTAAGTACAAGAACCGACCCGACAACAAGTCCTGCAAAAAACAGCACTGCGCCCAAAGCAACACCCTGCGCAAACAGCGGCGCGCCGCAAGCAGCAATAACTAACAGTGCGATTCCCAACAGCATCGTTTCAACAGATTTCATTGAAATTCCTCCTGATTGACCGATTATACAAGGGCGTAGCGGCGGGAGCAAGCCGTAAGCCCTACGATATTGTCAATTACTTGCCCGCAACAGACAATCCGTCGACCCAAACGGTGGGGGCGCCAAAGGTGGTCTTACCCATAGGCCGGGGCAGGGTTACATTGTCCGCTAAGGCTACTACATTTTTCAGCAGCTCATAGAAATTACCGGCCACGGTGAAGGACTTAACATAGGTGGACTTTTCGCCATTTTCGATCATAAAGCCTGCGCTTTGCAGGGAGAAATCGCCGGAGATGGGATTTGCACCTGCGTGCAGACCGCTGAGGTCAGTAATATACACGCCGTTTCCTGCCTTCTTCAGCAGCTCTTCCTCGGTCATATCACCGCCCGCCAAGTACATGGTATAGGGACTGATACCAACGGGAGCGGTGTAACTGCCCTTAGAGCCGTTACCGGTGGTCTTTTTCCCTGCCTTATAAGCGGTTTTCAGGTTATAAAGCAAGGTGTTCAGCACACCGTTTTCAATCACATTCTTCCGGTGGGTGGGGCTGCCCTCTGCATCAAAGTTCATGGGCTCGGGGTTTTCCTTGTGGAAGGGGTCATCTACCAAAGTTACCAAATCGGAGGCGATCTTCTCGCCTTCCTTGCCGGCGAGCTTGCTCAAGCCCTTTTGGGCCGCTTCGGAGGAGAAAATACCGGAGAACACCTGCAATAAACTGCACATGGCATCGGGGTTAAACAGCACGGGATACTGGCCGGTAGGGGCAACCTCGCCACCTAACTGACGGCGCGCTTCGGCGGCGGCCTTGTCTGTCAGTTCATCAATATCAATGGTGTCCAGCTTGCCGAGTCTAATCTTAAAGGAGTTTTCCATTTCCTTGCCGTTGGAAACAACCGCTACAGCAATCAGGCCTGCGGCATTGTTTTCATAGGACAGATCCAAACCCTTGGAATTATAAATAGCGATCTTGCTTTGCTGGGCAATGCCCTCGCTCTGACACCCGTCAACAACCGCTTCCTTGGTGTACAGTGTCTCCTGGGTCTTTACCGTTGCCGCAATCAGCTCTTCGGTGGTGGGCAGGTCATATGTATTCAGCTCCAACGGTTCATACTCCTGACCGCCTTCGCCTAAAAACACCATGTCCTCTGCTTCCAGAGTCTTTGCATTGTCCATCGCCCGGACAACAACCGCCGCCGCTTCTTCGGCGCTCAGTGCCTGGGTGGACGCATAGCCCATTTTGCCGTCCACGATGCAGCGGAAGCATACGCCGCCGTCCAGAGAGGAAGTAAACTCATTGACTTCGTGCATAAACACACCGACCTCGGTGCTGCCGCCCACTTCATAATAAAGCTCATATTCCGCAATGCCCAGCTCTGCACACTTAGCAATAACCGCCTGCTTAAATCCGTTAAAATCCATTCTCTTTTCCTCCTTATCTTCCGCCAACGGTGATGCTGGAGACACGGATCATAGGCTGGCCTACATTGGTAGGTACAGAGCCGCTACTGGAGCCGCACATACCTTGACCCATCGCCATATTCTTGCCGACCATATCAATGTCCATAATGACCTGACTGCCCTTACCCACAAGGGATGCGCCGCGGACAGGCTCGCAAATCTTACCGTTGCGAACCATATAGCCCTCGTTGACTGCAAAGTTAAATTCACCGTTGAGAGGGTTGACAGAGCCGCCGCCCATTTCCTTGGCGTACAAACCGTACTCCATAGAGGCAATAATATCGTCATTATTGTCCTCGCCCTCGGCAATATAAGTATTGGTCATACGGCTGGTAGGGGTGTAGGCAAAGCTCTGACGGCGGGAGTTGCCGGTGGAAGCCATACCCATACGGCGGCCGTTAAACTTGTCGATCATATAGGACTTGAGGATACCTTTTTCAATCAGCACATTCTTTTGCGCAGGGGCACCCTCGTCGTCGATGTTAATAGAGCCCCAGGCGTTGGGAATGGTGCCGTCGTCAATGGCAGTAACCTTAGGGTTGGCGATCTGCTGACCTAATTTTCCGGCAAACACGCTCTGACCGTAAGCCACGGAGGAAGCCTCCAGTCCGTGGCCGCAAGCCTCGTGGAAAATAACGCCTCCAAAGCCGTTGCCGATGGCAACCGGCATTACACCTGCAGGGCAGTAGCCAGCGCCGGCCATCGTAATGGCCTGCTTGGCTGCGTGGATGCCCACATCCCTGGCGCAGATTTCGGAATCAAACACCTCAAGACCCATCCGCCGTCCGGGGGAGCAAGAGCCGGTCTGTGTACCGCTACCCAAATCCGCCACCGCGGAAATGGCAATCCGCGTCCGAATCTGCCGATCCTGAGTATAAATGCCCTCAGTATTCGCAATTAAGATATTGTGATCCACATCCGCCAAATTGCCGCTGACCTGGGTGATACCCTCGTGGTATTCTTTCGCGGCAAAATAGCCTTCCTTCAAAATTTCCACCTTCCGTGCATTTTCTACAGAAGAGGGAACGATTTTTACAGGATGAATATCGCCGAAGAGCCGCTCACGCAGGACAATGTCAATCTGGGCACTGCCCTGACCCAGTGCTTCTGCGGCTTTCTGGGCGCAGGCGATCAGCCCAGACTCGGAGGTATCCACAGTAGACGCCATAACACTGCGCAGGCCCTTATACACACGGACTGCCGCACCGGCGATCACGGTGTCGTTAATGGATTCTACACGGTTGGCAATCATACTTACTGCATGATTTGTGGTATGCTCGGCAAAAATCTCCGCATAGTCTGCACCGGTGGCCACAGCCGCCTGCAAAACACGGGAGCAAATTTCTCTTGAAATCATAGGCCATTTCTCCTTTTTCAGTATATTTTTAATAGTACCACGGCAGGAGGACGATTGCAAGTGCCACAAAGGAATTTCTGCCCTGACTCTTTATTGACAGGCCTAAAAACCTATGCTATAATGCCCTTTAGTAAGCGCCAACCAAGAGGGGATTTTTATGCAGGCAAAGAAGACCTTGTCCCATATCCGTCATTTTATCTGGGATTTCGACGGTACACTCTTTGACTCTTACCCCATCATTATCGGCAATCTGCGTTCCGCTCTGCAAGCTTACGGCTTTGACTGTAACCCCGTAGAAGCAATGGGTCTTATGCTGCAGAATATTACTGTGGCGCACAACTATTATGCAGATAAATTTAGTATCCCCCGGGAAGAATTGGTAACTGTATATAACCGCTTCCATCAGGAGGTAAATCCCCAGCTTTTGGCAAAGCCGATGGCAGATATCGAGAAGGTTCTCGCCCGCATTTGCGAAACCGGCAGGAAGAATTATATCTTCACCCATCGCAAATACAGTACCACCCTTGACTATCTGAAAAAATACGGTCTTGACCGATATTTTAGCGAGATTGTCGGGCCGGAACATCCCCACTTTGCCTACAAGCCTTCCCCGGACGCTATCTTATACCTTGTGAAAAAATATGGGATGGCCGCGCAAGACGCCGTAATGGTAGGCGACCGGAATTGCGACTTAGGTAGCGCCCGGACAGCCCAAATCGGTACTGTGCATTATGTATGTTCCGCAGTACCGGAACATCTGCAGGCAGATTTCCGGGTAGAAAGCTACGCAGACATGCTGAACATTCTCTAAACATTGGCAGTTTTTACTGCTGATCATATGCGGGCGTGGTGGAATTGGCAGACACGTTGGATTTAGGTTCCAATGGATTTCCGTGCAGGTTCAAGTCCTGTCGCCCGCACCAGAAAAACCGACTTGTTTCAACAAGTCGGTTTTTCAACTAAATCCGTCCTTGCGGACGGGACAAATCCACCTGCGGTGGATAAAATCACTTTGTGATGAAATCCGACTTCGTCGGGAGATATGGGCGGATTTAATTTCATCCACATCAATGGATTTCATCTGTGCAGCAGATTTCATCCTTGCCTTAGCAAGGATTTCATACGACAACGCCTTAATTTTCTCCCACAGTTGCAGGAGAAAATGCAAATCAAGTCCTGTCGCCCTTACCATAAACGAACGAAGCTATGATACAATTTCGTAGTTTCGTTCGTTTTTTATTTGTGCTTGTTTATTGGACCAATACTATGTTATAATACCAGTATAGCAGAAAGGAGTCGATCAAATATGATGATTCGTCCCGAATGGTATTACGAAGAATATCTCAAAGGAAAAACTGTAGAGCAAATTACAACAACAATTCGCGGCTTAAAACGAGAAATTGGACGATTAAAAAAGATTCTCGAGCATCCGTACTACGAATGCTCGATTTGCCCTGGTGAGGATGTGCAATTGGCCATGTATGTGGAATACCTGGAACAGGCCAAATTAGCACTTGCGGAGGTTGGCGGTGTATATGTCCCAACTAAGGAAGACCAACGAATTGCTGAATTTAATGCAAACTTGGCTCATATGGATAAAATTACTTTTGAATACGGTCAAAGCCTGGGCAACACAAAAATAAGAACAGTTAAGGTTTATGGTGATGGTCTGACTCTTCAAACCAGTTCAAGGTTTTCTCTTGAGGGAGAATCTGAGACAGTCGAAGTAAAAGATAAACAAGCCTTTATCACTTGCTTACAAAAACTAAACATCGGTGGATGGTGCAGATATTACGATACATATCGTTACGGTGTAGCTGTTATGGACGGTGATTTCTGGGAGGTAAAAATCTCGTTCACAAATGGAAAGCGAGCGGTTAAGTTTCACGGTAATAATGCATATCCGTATAATTTCGGCAAACTGCAAGAGTTGTTTGATGACTTTTGGCTGGATGCAGATGTATAAAAAAGTGTGATTAGGTAAAAGCCAAACACTTTGGGCGTTCTTGTAACCAAATCGTTATCCTTGCACCCTTGTATTATTAAGTGCGTGCAGATACAATGATAAAGGGGAGGCCAAAGCCTCCCCTTGTTTATTTTCGTTAAGGAAGATAGGACTTGAACCCATCTAACTGCAATATGCCGGTGGCATATTGCTTGCCACCGGCTGGATGGCGGCAACACCTTAATTTTCTCCCACAGTTGCAGGAGAAAATGCAAATCAAGTCCTGTCGCCCGTACCATTAAAACAACCCTTTACATAGTCTATTTTTATTTACGATTGACCTGTACTACCCTCCGAGAAGAAGTATTCTTTGGCAGAATTCTCTGGGCAGTATTTCAAAACTTATATATAACACCCCGCGCTCCGAAGAGCGCGGGGCTAAAATTTATTTATGCAAATAAGACAATAAATAATCTTTCAACAAAGCTAATAATTCTTGTGATAAATTGCGCAATCTGAGCAATCAAATCGGCAATCTTGGCAATCATATTCGCAACTCGGGAGAATGCTCCTTCATTCTCGGAGGGTTCCACAGGGGTTTCGTCCTTGTCTTCCTCTTCGGTCGGTACTTTTACGCCCATAGATTCCCAGGTTTCGCCGTTATCGTAAGAAACTTCCCACTCCCGCGTTTCAGAATTGATTCTAAGCTGAGGTGTTACACCGTCTTTGCCGTCTTTGCCGTCTTTGCCGTCCTCACCGTCTGCACCGGGCTGGCCGTCTTCGCCATCGGAGCCATCCTGTCCGGGAGCGCCTGTTGCAGGAACACCTGTGTTTACGCCACCGATCCACCAGAAGCCATCCTTAATTACGGGAACCATTGCCGTCTTTACAAGACGACATGCCTTATTGTTATTGGCATCCGTACCTCTAATAAGCTCATAGCCTTCAGGAACTGTGATTTCCTCATCTGTTTCGATAAGGATATAGATGATATCATTTTCACCGGCAGCAAAAACTGCTTCCTGAAGCGTTTCGTATTTAACACCATTTACTTCAGCAACTGCGATAAGCGCAGGAACTGTGTCCCGCTTCTCTTCCGTACCGCAAGGGCAGCTGTACGGCGTGTAACCCTCTGCATCAAATGTAGGCGCTACGGTCTCACCTTCAACAAACTTGTGGAAGTGGATCGATTCACCGTCAAGAACGATATAACCGGCCTTAGAAGTATCAATAATATCCTTCATATCGCCGTTAACGTTTGTACAGTTTTCAACCGTTACCGTTGCGTCAACCGAGTGGATACCATCTTGGTAATCATCTTCTGTATTAACATTGGAAACATCGAAAGTACAATTCTGAATGGTCGCATCGAAGTATGTTCTGATCAAACCGTAGCTGCCGTTGCCCTTAATCGTGCATCCGTCAAATACTACGCTTTCGGGGGAACCACTCATTGCTGCCCAACCGATGATCGTACAATCTTTGTAAAGAAGGGTTGCGCCTGCCGTAATGCCATCAAAATGAAGGGCATATACGCCTGTTGCTTCAAATGTTACATTTTCGAACACAAGGTTACCCTTAGCATAAGCCCATCTCTGCGCATTGCTGTCCTTAATATGGATATTCTTAAGGGTAAGGTTTTCAAGGGTTCCGGAAAGCGTTCCCTCAAAAAGAACATTACCAACACCCTCGATGGCAATGCCGGCCTTCATAGTGGGCATCGCATATGTGCCTTCAAACACTTTGACCGTGTCGCCGACATTCGCTGCCTTAATGGCATCTGCTACTGTTGCGTAGTATGTGCCATTAACCTGGGCCACAGCACTGTCCTTAATTTCCTTAAGATCGCCCTCAACATTTTCTGCGCGAGCAATCGTAAGTGTAATATCCTCAGCATCGGTGCCTGTTGTATTTTCGTCAGCTGCAAATTCCAGTGTGCCGTTATTAACTGCGTCAGGATTGCTTGTGAATTCATCGTGGGCAAAAACACCGCCCTTAACATCACAATTCACAAGGTCAAGAGATGCGCTGTAAGTGCCCTTGATCCAAATTTCAATGCCGTTTTCTCCGCCCTCGATTGTGCAGTTTGTTGCTGTGCCGCAAGGCGCAGAAATAAGCATACCTGTTCCGTTTGCATCAATCGTAACATTTTCCAAAGCGCCGATAACATCTTGCTCCGCATTACCGCAGTTGTATGTTTCGATACCGTTTGTAAGACCCGCGCCCTTAATGGTTACATTCTTAATGGAATCAACACGGGTTGTAGAACCCTCCTGAAGAACGATACCGCCAATAGTCTTGTTGGCGTCGCCCTTGCCCTGAACGTCAATTACAAGATCTTCAAATGCGGTAGCATTCCATACCTTGATCGCCGCAGTGTTGCTTGCATGAACGATAGTACCGTTCTTAACAGTAGCATTGTTCTTAACGCTCATACCGCCATATGCATTACGTGTGGTAAGAGTGTATCCGCCGAGATTAAGCGTAATCGCCTTTTCCAGCTTCAGCTGATCCGTACCGTAATCAATGTCAGCAGTGAGAATGATTATCTCGCCCTCATTCGCTGCTGCAAGCGCTGCATTAAGCTCAGCCTTGGTAGCTACATAGATCTTAGGAATCTCAACGGCGGTGTATTTGCCGTCTTCGAAAAGGACTTTGTAGCCGTCGGCAGCGGTAACGTTACCGGTGAATGAATAACCGTTCAAGTCCAGATTTAAGGACTCTGTAATTACAATGTCATTGTCGTAGTCTGCCATCAGCTTAACGGGAACAGCATTGCCCTCGCTGTCGATTGCACCATCGGCAGCCTTGATTGCCGTTTCAAAAGAGGTGAAGTACTCGCCGTCGAAAGATGCCACACGACCAATCGCTTCGATATCCTCGTGGTCATCCTGACCGTAGGAGCCGTACTGCTGTCCGCCAAGCATAGAGTTGAAGGGCTTGTAAATCACTTCAGCATCGGGATACTGGGTCATATCCACACCGCCATAAGCATAGCCTTCTTCAACGCGCGCCCAACTTCCGCTTGCGTTTGTATAAGTATAGTCGGGAGTATTGCTGTAATCGATTACCACATTCTCGCCAATGGTAACATTGTCAAGGATGGGCTGATTGTTGCTGTCAACCGGAATTCTACCAATCAGCATACCACACATACGGTATGCGTAATACTTGTAGGCTGCAGTTACATCATTATAAGCGTCCAGACGACACGCTACGGTAACGTCCTCAAAAGCAAACTTAGTAGGGTCCTGAATAGAACCAACCACGCCACCTAGTGAGCTGTCAAAGGAGCCCCACAGACCTGCGATTACAGTATCTTCATCCACTGTAATTTTGTTAAAGGTCATAGTTCCTTCGCCGCCGGTGTATCCAACGATACCGGCAGCACGATTGTTATAGGTTGCAAATGTAGAATCCTTGACCGTGATGTTTTCAAAGGTGCAATCACCCCACGCACAGCCTGCGATAGCGGCTATGTTACCGCCTTCAACGAAACATTCCGCATTTTCAATGACAACATTCTTGATCGTTGCATCCCAAATATATGCGAACAATCCAATCGTTCCATAGTTATACCAATCATAGCCCAAAGCCCAACCGCTCTGGTACATATTCTTAATCGTATGACCTTGACCGTCAAAGGTGCCCTTGAAATATGCCTTATTTGCGCCGATTGGGTTAAAGGTTACGGGCTCGTCGCCCTCACCCATTTCGTACAAATCGATGTCGTTCATCAGCTTGACGGTTACGCCTTCCATAAGGTCGCCGCCTTCTACGCGCGCATCAAGCGCCTTGAGGTCCTCCCAGGTACGGATCTCAATCACTTCGCCTTCGACTGCGTCGTCGGTCTCTGCTGCAAAAACGTTAAAGCTGAGAACCGTCGTCAAACAAAGCGCAAGTGCAATAACACCGAAAATGCGTGATATCTTG
>SVKZ01000030.1 GCA_015068165.1 Oscillospiraceae bacterium | reverse complement strand
TTTTTCAAGATAAGGGGCAACCATCCGGCTGCTGCTGCGGACAAATACGGAAGAGGTAGCAATTACTACCAAATCGCAACCCTTTACACATTCCGCAGAGGCAGAGGTGGTAAGTTCAGGCGAAAGGGCAACACCCTCCAGCATCGGATTTTCGCCTTTTTCCAGCATTTCCTTTGCCAAGGTTTCACTATGACACCAAAGAACCGTTTCGTGTCCGTTTTTACACAGACAATTTGCAAGGGCAGTACCCCAAGCACCGCAACCGATTACTGCTGCTTTCATTTGCCTTTCTCCTTTGAACCAAAAGAAAATTTCCGTTCTGTACCGCTAAGCAGGCGCTTAATATTCTCCCTATGCATCCAAATGGCAAAAATGCCAATGACCGCTGTACCAATCTGCAAAGGAAGATTCCCCCAAAAGCGAATCACAAAGCAGATGCTAAATGAAGCGGATACCAAAATGGAGCTAAGGGATACAAATCTCGTAATAAAGAAACAAGTGAAGAAAATCACTAACAGTATCAAAAAGACCGGCAAGTCCAGCACCGCCGCTATGGTAGCGCCGCAAACGATGCCTTTGCCGCCCTTAAAGCCGAAGAAAACAGGAAAATCGTGTCCCATACTTACTGCTATCGCGCCAAGCACCGTACCTTCCGTACCGTAGCCAAAGGGGCGCAACAACGCGCCACCCAGCAGACAGGCCGCCACTGTTTTACACGCATCCAAGAGGATTACAAATAAGGCTTTTCCTAAGCCATAATTTCTTACAAAATTGGTAAGGCCTGCGTTACCGCTCCCCTTCTCCCGTACATCCTCGTGGGCAAAGTACCTGGAGGTGAGGATAGCGCCATTCAAATTGCCCAACAGATAAGAAATCACAACAACAGCTATAACGGATAGCCACATAGTTTATTCCTCCTTGTCGCCCTTCTGGCGAATGGTGATCCGCACAGGTGTGCCCTCCAGACCGAAAACCTCACGAATCTGGTTTTCCAAATATCTCTGATAGGAGAAATGGAATAACCGGGCATCGTTGCAGAAAATAACAAAATGAGGAGGCTTTGTGCTTGCCTGGGTCATATAATAGATCTTCAGCCGGCGGCCCTTATCCGTAGGCGGTTGGACACGGGCGGTAGCGTCGGCAAGTACGCTGTTCAGCGCACCGGTAGTGATACGGCTGGTGTTCTGCTTGTGCACATCCTGGATAACTGTAAAGAGCTTATCCACCCGCTGACCGGTAAGGGCTGACAGGAACACCACCGGGGCATAGGTCATATAGCTCAGACCGTCCCGGACGGCAGCTTCCTTATCCCGCATTGTGTTGGTCTCTTTATCTGCCACAGCGTCCCATTTGTTTACAACAATGATGGCAGCTTTGCCTGCCTCGTGTACAAGACCGGCAATTTTGGTATCCTGCTCGGTAACACCGTCGTTGGCATCTATCAAGATAAGGCAGACATCTGCCCGCTCGATGGCGCTGATGGTGCGCATATTGGAGTACCTTTCAATCAGGTCGTCAACCTTACTTTTACGACGCATACCGGCAGTATCAATGAAGCAGTACTTGCCGGTTTCGTTTTCAAAATCGCTGTCGATGGCATCCCGGGTTGTGCCTGCCATATCGGAAACAATAACCCGCTCTTCTCCCAAAATGCGGTTTAAGAGGCTGGACTTGCCTACATTGGGCTTACCGACGATGGCGACTTTGATTACATCGCTCTCCTCTTCTTCCCACTGGAAGTCGCCAAACTGCTCCAAGCACCAGTCAAGCAAATCGCCGGTGCCGTGGCCGTGGATCGCAGAGACCTCAAATAGATCGCCGATGCCTAAAGAGTAAAATTCATACACATCGGGATTTACCGGGCCAACGGAGTCGCACTTATTGACGGCAAGGGCAACGGGCTTTCCGCATTTGCGAAGCATAGTTGCCACATCCATATCCGCGGCGGTCATACCGGTGCGGACATCCACCACCATAATGATGCAATCCGCCAATTCGATGCCGATTTCCGCCTGACGGCGCATAAACTTCAGCATATCATTTTCCGTTCCCGGTTCAATACCGCCGGTATCGACCAGAGAAAAGGTCTTACCGCACCACTCGCAATCGCCGTAAATCCGGTCGCGGGTAACACCGGGAGTATCTTCCACAATAGAAGTACGCTGGCCGGTAAGCTTATTAAAAAGCATAGACTTGCCCACATTGGGGCGGCCAACAATGGCCACCAAGGGTTTGGCCATACTACCACTCCTTTCAATACACATTTTCCATATTATGCCACAAATCTGCAATGAAATCAATGACAAAAATGTAAAGAAAAAAGGGATGGTTTCCCATCCCTTAACTTTCTTGCCTTAGTCAGCCTTGGCAGCCAGGACCTGACGGCCATTGTAGTTACCGCAAGCCTTGCAAGCCCGGTGGGGCATTACGGGCTCACCGCACTTAGGGCATACAGAAACGCTGGGAGCGGACAGCTTCCAGTTGGAGCCACGACGCTTATCGCGACGAGCACCGGACACTTTACACTTAGGAACAGCCATGGTTGACACCTCCTTGACAGAACTGCTTGGGCAGCATCTTTAATCTTTATTGAGAAGCTGCCGCAGGGCAGCAAAGCGGGGATCCGGCTCTTTCTGGCAATCGCAGGGACCTTCGTTTAAGTTCTTACCGCATCGGCAGCAAAGACCTTTGCAATCTTCACTGCACAGAAGCTTTACGTCCATATTCAGCACAAATACTGTGCGGACGATTTCTTCTAAGTCGGCGCAATCGCCGGTAAGGGGAAATACCCGTTCGTCTTCGTTTCCTTCATCGGCAAGCTCCGTTACCAGCACCACATCCAGCGGAATATCCATATCCCGGGAGAAGGGCTCGGCGCAACGGTCGCAGACACCGTGGATGCAGGTGGTAATACTGCCTGTCATCTCCAGCACACCCGCAGTATTGCGGACAACGCCATCAGCTTTCACCGGTTCGGATACCGGATAGCTGTTGCCATATTTCAGGTCGCTCAGATCCACAACCGCTAAAAAAGGTACGCTTTCACCGGGACACTCAATAATCTTTCCAAGTTCCAGTAGCATTATCGTTTGCCTCCTCGCAGTCGTGCTTTGCTATTATAATGGTTTTTGTTCCATTTGTCAAATGTTATTTTCTAAAAATTTGCGGAAATTAGGGTCTATTTTCCTCTCCCCCGCCATATTCTTTCGTAGAACGTGGCAGGAGCAGGCCTCCTGCCCAGTAAGGAGGCTGGCTTATGGATAATATGTACGCAAATATTGCCGCCCGGACAGGAGGCAATATCTACATCGGTGTGGTCGGTCCTGTACGGACGGGAAAGTCTACGCTGATTAAACGGATTATGGAGACAATGGTCATTCCCAACATTTCAGACGATTACCGCCGGGAACGGGCAAAAGACGAACTGCCCCAAAGCGGCTCGGGAAAGACCATTATGACCAGCGAACCCAAATTTGTGCCGGAGGAGGCTGTGGAAATCTGCCCGGACGGCACAACTTATCTCCGAGTTCGGATGATCGACTCTGTGGGATATATGGTTGACGGGGCTGTGGGAGCATTGGAGGACGGTGTTCCCAGAATGGTAACTACACCCTGGTACGACCATCCCATTCCTATGACGGAAGCAGCGGAGCTGGGAACGCAAAAGGTAATGCAGGAGCATTGCTCTGTAGGCTTTGTGGTTACTACCGACGGCACGATCACCGATATTCCCCGGGCAGATTACATAGAAGCAGAGGGTCGTGCCATCGAGGATATGAAAAAGACAGGAAAGCCCTATCTTGTGATTATCAACTCCGTAAATCCCGGTGGCGATGCGGCAAAAGCGCTGCAGACAGAGCTTACGGAGAAATACGGTGTGGACAGCGTGGCAGTTGACTGCCAAAGCCTTACCTTTGACGCCATCGGCGAGCTTTTGCAGGAGCTGCTTTATGCTTTCCCGATGCAGCAGCTATCTGTGTATCTGCCCCGGTGGATGGATGCGCTGGAAATGAGCCACCCGGTAAAGGCTGCCCTTTATGAGGCGCTTTTGCAGCGGGCTGGGGAAATTTCCTCTTTGGCGCAGGCGGAAGCCACTTTAGGACAGCTTGCTCAGCTGGAAGATGTGATGGATTTTAAGATAAGGGCGATCGACCTGGGGACAGGTACGGTTTCCTGTGTACTTACCTTCCCGGAAGCTCTATTCTATGAAATCCTCAGCGCAAAGGCGGGAATGACCATTGAAAATGACGGGCAGCTTCTCTCTTTACTTACTACCCTTGCAGAAACAAAGCGGGAGTATGATAAGATATCCGATGCCCTCTCTGCCGTAAAGGCTACCGGCTACGGCGTTGTGATGCCAAGTGCCGAGGAAATGAAGCTGGAGACCCCGGAAATTCTGAAAAAAGGCAGTGCTTTCGGTGTGAAGCTGAAGGCCGGTGCACCGTCTATCCATATGATCCGGGTAGATATTGACACAGAGATTTCCCCGATGGTGGGCGATGAAAAGCAATCGAGAGATTTAATTGGACACCTTGCCGGCGAGGACCCGGAAAAGCTGTGGCAGAGCAACATTTTCGGCAAGAGCGTCTACGACCTGATTCAGGAGGGGCTGACTACGAAGCTGATTCACACCCCCGACGATGTAAGAGCCAAATTTAGAGGCTGTTTGAGCCGGGTGGTCAACGAAGGGGCAAATGGGGTTATTTGTTTGATTATTTAATTTTTGAACCGCACCACAACAAAGTGGTGCGGTTTGTTTTATAATAACTGATATTTCGGGTTACTTGTTAAGGCCAACAAGATAAATTTACTTTACATCAATCTTTAATTTCAATAATTGTATCATGACCGCCTACTCTAAACCAATAATATCCTGGCGACAGTTGGCTGTAATCTACAGTAAAATATCCTTCCGTTGTTTTGGTAACAGGCAAAGATACATAGGAACTGTTATCCTCGATAATATAGTAAAAGTGATCTGCAATCACGGTTTCTTCTAAATAGTCTGTGCCTGAAAAGTAGGAGAATGTAAAAGATTCTCCTTTATCCGCCCGAAACACATTGTAGTGATCTGACAGCCGATCTAAGTACTTGCTCGGTTCCTCTCCGTTAATCTTTTCAAAGTCCTCATTAACCCCTCTTATAAATCCAATATAGCGTCTGTAATGGATGGAACCGCTGTATGCGCCTAAATAGTACGGAATTGTATAATCCATTTCGATTATCGGTGCGCATAATGCGTTTGTGATCCCAACAAGAGCAAGCTGATCCTGACCTTTTGTTACAGATTGGAATGAGAAGTCCTCGTAATTTTCAGTATTGACCATATGAAGATAATACGGATTCCATATATCTCCCGTATCCACTTCCTCTACAGGGGCGTTCCAAGCTGGCACAGACACTTGGCAAAACCATGTTTTCCCATTATACTCCTTAAATTTGTAAATACCATCCCTTGAAGAACCTATATATTCTTTTGTAAAGGAATATTTTTCATTATATCCAGCCGGGCGCATATCGGTCGTATTGTTCGAGTTATTTGTTCCGCTTCCATTAATGTTTCCACTATTACTATTCGTTCCGGGATTACTGTTTGGTGTTGATATAATTGCCATCGCAATACAGGCTATAATGGCAACTATTCCAACAACTAAAGTTCCACCTTTTTTAGGTTTGCTTTGCCGACTATTATTGATGAATTGTTCTTCCATTGTATTTTTCCTTTCTAAAAAAGCAGAAATAGCTGCTCAGTCTTCAAAACGCTGCCTACAGAACCAACATACTTTGTTTTCGATATTTTGAACTACACCGCAATTCGGACAAACCTTTTCTTCAGCACCGACCTTGCCCATATAAATGTCGTTATTATTTGCCGATATAGGCTTTTCCTTTTTCTGCACAATTACCTTATGCGCGTCATAGCTTTCTGACTTATTTTCGTTATTTTCTTGTGTATTATCTATTCTTCTGGAATCATTCTCAACCGGAGGTTTATCTAATCTCTTCACCTCTTGCCAAACATTAGATGCAGTATTGGATACTTGAGATGCAATATTACCTACCTGTTCCTTTCTTTCAGGATGATCTAAAATAAACCTCTCAAACAGTAGTAGCGCGATAATTCCAATCGACAAAATCATATGTAATGAATAAGCAAAGGTTGTTTCCATATCAAGTACAAACATAGCGGATTCTGAATCGTGTATGTAATCCTCAACTCCCTGTTTCATTAAAAGCATTGTAACCGCACAGCCGATAGCACTAACGATAGAAATCAAGGAGCGTGTGTTTGTGTACTTAAAGATAACTACTGCTAATATTACAATAACAAACAGAAGCGGTGATGCTTCAATTTCCTCTGCCGAATCCTCGCTCGGTGTTGACCCAATCACTTCATATGCTTTATCGTCAACAATGCCGATGGCAGCGTCAAATGCAGAAAACTCCACCTCAACCTCTGCTCCGCCGCAGGATACGCAAAAGGAAGGTATAAAGAATACAACGATAATAGCAAGTGCGGCAATTTTGACGATCGAACTGATTTTCTTTGACATTTCCATAATTTCTCTCCTCTTTAATTGTTAAAAAAATAAAAAAGTGCGGCAACCGAAGTTACCGCACTTAAAAACGCAACTCCGATTGTCGCCAAACAAAGCTCAAACAGAAAAGGATATACCTTGGTTACCATCCGAGTGGAGTTGCATTTTTATCAAACTCATATCAGAATGGTAACCAAAAAAGGGTATAGTATCCCCTTGGTAATAAGTCATCCTTTTCCCTTATTCAGCTTTGTTTGGCTTGGTAAGCATATCACATATCAAATAAAAAAGCAAGAGTTTCCCAAAAAACCTTTTTACTAATTGATGGTGCCTACCGGGAGATTGCCACGGCTCTACGAGCCTCGCAATGACAACTAATGTTTTGGACTCCCTAATAGATTGCCACAGGCGGCTGCGCCGCCTTCACAATGACAACGAGAGATTAACCTTCCCCTTTGGGGAAGGTGGCATTTGCGAGGGACGAGCAAATGACGGATGAGGTTATCCTCACCCGTAAAAATAACCTCATCCACCGCTGCAGTTAGTCAAGGTATGATTGCCACCGGCAATCATTGAAATCTTGATTCGCTGCGCGGAGCACCACGGTCCCCCTTCCCCATAGGGGAAGGTATTCTTTTTTATAAATCCTTTACCATTGGGTAAAAATATGGTAAAGTATGTAAAAAAACATTGCACGGGGGTCTAACTTATGAAACCGGTTCGCCTGCCTGTCCGTATTCCGGATAAATATAAGAATTTCTTGCTGAAACTACAGGGAAATTACCTGCTGATTGCCTTTTTCATTCCCTTTTTGGGAATGACGGTGCTTATGATTCTGCGACAGTTCCATCCTTTCGGCAATTTATCGGTCCTGTACTCGGATATGTATCACCAGTATTACCCCTTCTTTGTGGAAATGCGGGAGTCTATCCTAAACGGCGACGGTCTGCTGTGGAACTGGAGCGTAGGTCTGGGTCTTGACTTTTTGGGACTTTTTGCTTACTATTTGGCTTCCCCCCTCAACTGGCTGTCCGTTCTTGTGCCGGAGGGTATGCTTTTGGGCTATTTTTCTATGCTGCTGCCCCTGAAATTGGGTTTTGCAGGGCTGTTTTTTGCCCTGTTTTTGAAGAAAATCTTTAAGCGGGATGACTGGTCTATTGCCCTTTTTTCCGCTTTCTATGCCACCTGCGCCTGGGCGCTGGGCTATCAGTGGAACATTATGTGGGTGGACACCTTTGCCCTGCTTCCTTTGGTGATGCTGGGGATGGTGAGCTTGCTGGAAAAGCGGAAATTCCTGCTCTACACCCTGGCGCTGTTTTCTGCAGTCATTATCAATTACTATGTGGGCTTCTTTGTCTGCATTTTCGTTTTCCTTGCCTATATTTGCTACGAAATCTGCTATTTTAAGGGCTTTAAGAAGTTCTTTATCGACCTGTCCTTAATGGGTGTTTTCTCCATTCTTGCGTTAGCGATGACGATGATCGTGGAGCTTCCCGCCTATATGTCTCTGCAAAACACCCACTCCTCTGTCAACGCATTCCCCGAGACCTTCCGTCTCAATATGGTAACGGAGCATAACCTGAAAGGGCTTTTGGAAGCACTGAAAAAGGTTGCCGGAAATATGAGCGGTGGGATCGCCCCTAATTTTAAGGAAGCGGAAGCCGCCCCCAATTTATACTGCGGCGTTGGATCAATCGCCTTAGCTTTCCTGTTTCTTACCTGCAAGGAAATCAAAATCCGGGAGAAAATCTGCTCTGTTCTTTTGCTTCTGTTTTTGATGGTAAGCTGTATCATCCGCCAGCTTGACTATATCTGGCACGGCTTCCATTTCACCAATATGATCCCCTACCGGTTCTCGTTTCTCTTCTCTTTTGTGCTTCTGATTATGGCATATCGGGCGTTTCTGCTTTGGGAGAAGTTTAAGCCTTGGCAGATTATTGTCGCCACCGGTCTTTCTTTAGGCATTATTTTTTGCTCGGACAAAGCCTCCTCATCGGTTTTCCTGGTTTTTAACCTGGTACTGCTTTTTATGTATATTTCCGTACTCCTTTATCAGGCAATGCCTATGAAGGCTTGGCAGAAGAAAAAGGAAGCGGTACAAAAAAGGCTTTACGACGACCGCCGGAGACTTTGTGCACGGACCCTTGCCGGTGTGATGGTGGTGGAGCTGATTCTTAACCTCGTCAATTACGGTATCTATTTTGCGGGTACAAACATTGAATATTATCCCAAGGGGAAAGAAGACACCGTTAAGGCCATCGAATATATGAAGGAGCTGGAAAAGGATAACCTTTTCTATCGGGCAGAGGCTACCCACACCCAATCCCTTAACGATGGCGCTCTCAACGGCTATAACGGCATTACCACCTTTACAAGCTCCGCTTTTGTGAATGTAACCGAGTTTATGCAGGCATTGGGCTATGGCGCACAGGACAATTATAACCGCTATTGCTATGAAGAGGCCTCCCCTGTTGCCAACCTGTTTTTAGGGCTCAAGTATATGCTGGAACGGGACGGCTATGTGGAAGAAAACAGCTATTTCGATGAGGTACAGCGTTTTGGAAAAGTTGCTCTTTTAGAAAATAATGCGTATCTTCCCTTAGGCTTCTTAGCCAACTCCGAGCTTGGCAGTCTTAAATTTACAGTAGCACCCAACCGCTTTTATTTTCAGAATGACTTGGTAGAAGCCGCCACCGGTATCGCGGATGTATGGTCATCCCTGCCCAACGGAAAGCTGCAGATCACCGCAAGCGACGGCATTACCCTGTCAAACATCAGCGGCTCCGGCTCCTGCCGATATACCGCAAGTTCTCAGGGAACAGTTACCTTCTCCTATTTCCCGGACCAAGAGGGCTTTTTCTGCGTAGATATAGAGCAGTCCAAACGCAACAGTTTTAGTATCCGGAAAAACGGTCAATTCCTTTATAATGATTCCTACTCCCTCCCCCAGATGGCCTCTGTTTCCGACGTCGCTCCCGGTGATAGAATTGAGATAGCCTTTACCTGTAAAGCGGGCGAAAGCGGTACTATCAGCCTGAAAAACGGTCTTTTGGATGAAACGCTGTTCCGTCAGGCGTACGACATTCTAAATGCCTCCACCTTAAAGCTGACAGAGTTTGACGCCACCTATATTGCAGGAAATATCCACTGCAACCGGGACGGTCTGCTCTATACCTCCATCCCCCAAAACGGCAACTGGGTCGCAACCGTAGATGGCAAGGAGGTCGAAACGGTACAAGTCGGCGATGCTATGCTGGGTGTTTACCTGACAGAGGGTGAGCACACCGTTACGCTGACTTATCGCAACAATGCTTTCCGATTAGGCGCTTGTGTAACGTTCATCAGCACTGCCATTTTTGCCGCTCTGTGGATTATTTTCTACAAACCTTTTAAGAAGCTCCGGAAAAATGAGCAATAAAAGATCGGGTCAGCTACGGCTGACCCGATCTTTTATTCGTTAGGAATGTCTTTCATCGTCAGGCTGATGCGCTTGCGCTTTCCGTCCACTTCCAAAACAGCGACCTTCACCACATCGCCGACCTGCACTACCTGGCTGGGATGGGTAATTTTCTTTTTGGCGACCTGAGAGATATGCACAAGACCGTCCTGATGGACGCCGATATCCACAAACACGCCAAAGTCAATCACATTGCGTACCGTTCCGGCAAGCACCATTCCGGGTTTTAAGTCCTTTATTTCCAGTACGTCGGTGCGAAGTACAGGTGCGGGAAGCTCGTCCCGGGGATCTCTGCCGGGCTTTTGCAGTTCCTTTACCACATCGTCTAAAGTAGGAACACCTACGCCGCAACGGTTCGCTGCCTCTTCCTTACCCAGTGTCTCATAGCGGCTTGCAAGGTCTGCAATATTGCCTTCCTTTACATCTTTTTTATCGTAGCCGCAAAGCATAAGCAGGCTCTCCGCCGCCTTGTAGGTCTCGGGATGGACGCCGGTATTGTCTAAGATTTCCTTGCTCTCCGGCACACGGAGGAAGCCGGCGCATTGCTCATAGGCCTTGGGGCCGAGCTTGGGTACTTTCTTTAGCTGACTGCGGGCCGTAAACGGGCCGTTTTCTTCCCGGTAGGCCACCACATTTTTGGCAATCGTACTGTTAAGGCCGGAGACCTTTTGCAGTAAGCTTGCCGACGCGGTATTCAAGTCAACACCAACCGCATTAACGCAGTCCTCCACCACGCCGCCCAATGCTTCATCCAGCCGTTTTGCAGGCATATCGTGCTGGTACTGACCCACACCGATGGCTTTGGGGTCAATTTTTACAAGCTCTGCCAAGGGGTCTTGCAACCGACGGGCAATAGAAACGGCAGAGCGGAGGTTTACATCGTAATCCGGGAACTCCTCTGCCGCCAGTTTGGAGGCAGAGTAAACGGAAGCACCGGCTTCGTTGACAATCATATAGCTCACACCGGAGAGATTTTTCAACATCTCCACGGTCATAGACTCGGTCTCTCGGGAGGCTGTGCCGTTACCGATGGCGATATGCCGCACATTATGCTTTTTCGCCATTGCGCTGAGAACACGGATGGCCTCTGCCCGTTTATTCTGGGAGAAGGTGGGATAGACCACCGTGGTATCCAGTACACGGCCGATGGCGTCCACAACCGCCACCTTACAGCCGTTTTTGTATCCGGGGTCAAGGCCCATCGTTACAAAGCCCTTGACAGGTCTCTGCATCAAAAGGGGTTTTAAGTTTAGCGCAAAGTTGCCGATAGCGGATTCTGCCGCCCGGTCGGTTAAGGTGCTACGAAGCTCCCGCTCTGCGCTGGGAGCGATCAGACGGTTAAAGGCATCTTCTGCCGCCGCTCTTACAAACCGGGAAATATGGGCAGTAGGCTTTAGCGCCATCCGGCAGACAAGAGCCTGACCCTCCAAGCCGGGAAGGGCGGCGCTGACTTTCAAAAACCCCTCCTTTTCGCCACGGTTGATGGCGAGAATTTGGTGATTTTGCAATCGGGAGACCGGGGTTTTGAAATCGTAATACATGGTATATACGCTTTCCTTCTCCGGATCGTCGGCGCAAACCGTTACAATCGCACTGCGCTCCATTTTCTCCCGGAGGGCTTTGCGGATAGCAGCATCATCGGAGATCATTTCCGCAACGATATCCGATGCGCCCTGCAGAGCTTCTTCCACCGTTTCTACGCCTTTTTCCGGGTCAATATAGTCTTCTGCAAGGGCAGCCGGGTCGCTGCCGTCCTGTTCGAACAGCGCAAGCGCCAAAGGCTCTAAGCCCTTTTCCTTTGCCACGGTGGCGCGGGTGCGGCGTTTTTGCTTATAGGGTCGGTATAGGTCCTCCACCTCTGCCAGGGTAACTGCCGCCATAATTGCCTTTTCCAGCTCCTCAGTCAGCTTTTCCTGAGCGGCGATGGCACGGATGACCTCTTCCTTCCGCTCTGCCAAATTCCGCAGATACTGCAGCCGCGTCTCCAAATTACGCAAAGTGGTATCGTCCATTGCGCCGTGCATTTCCTTCCGGTAACGGGCAATAAAGGGAATGGTATTGCCCTCGTCCAAAAGAGCCACTACATTTGAAATATATTCACTCTTTTGCCCCAGCTCTTCGGACAGCTTTTGAATAATTATATCCATAGGAACATCTCCTTGCTTTTGTCTTGGGGTATTATAGCATAACGGCAAGAAAATGTACACGGTTGTTTGACATTTTTTTAATCATACGATATAATAAATTCAGAATAAAAAAGGAGGGATCTCTGTGGAAAAGAAAATTATCACCATCAGCCGTCAATTTGGCAGTGGCGGTCGTACCATCGGTCGGGCTGTAGCAGAACGGTTGGGCATTCCCTTTTACGACAAGGAGCTTGTGGAGCAGATTGCTATGGAATCCGGCTTTGCCCCCGGATATGTAGATGAGCACGGTGAACACGCACCGGGAAAAACCGCTTTTTCCTATGCCTTTGCGGCCCAAGGTGTGCCCGGCGTGATGCAGGGTATGTCTGCGGCGGATTTCCTTTGGAATATTCAGTGCAGTGTCATCTTGCAGCTTGCCGAAAAAGGTCCTTGTGTGATTGTAGGCAGAAACGCAGACTATATTCTAAAAGACCGTCCGGATGCCATGCACGTTTTCATCCACGCGGATATGGATTATCGGGCAGATCGGATCGTAAACCTGTACGGTCAGGCGGAAAAAGCACCGGAGGCCCGTCTTCAGGAAAAGGATAAGCGGCGGAAGCTAAATTACCAGCACTATACCGGCCGGGATTGGGGCAAAGCAGAAAATTACGACATTTGTCTCAACAGCGGCAAGCTGGGCGAAGAAGCCTGTGTGGATTTTATCGTACATACGGTACAAAACAGCAAATGATGATAAAAGCGCTCCCTTTGCAGAAAGGGAGCGCTTTATTTAGTCTTCCCAAAGGCATTTCCAGTTTTGAATAAAATACTCAATTCCGGAATAGACCGTGGTAACTACAATGACACCAACAACAATCCAACTGAGAATACCCACCGTGGGGAAGCCCATCATCACGCACAGACCGATCATTGTGCTGGCGGTCTTTACTTTGCCACTCCAGCCGGCGGCGATAACCTTACCCTTGCCCACTGCAATCAGCCGCAGACCGGTAACAGCGAACTCTCTTGTCAGCACAATCATCAGCGCCCAAGCAGGAAAAATATTCCACTGGCAGAATATAACCATTGCGGCAATCACCAAAAGCTTATCCGCCAACGGGTCTAAAAACTTACCGAAATCGCTGACCTGCTTATATTTCCGGGCAATATAGCCGTCAATATAGTCTGTCAGACTGGCAATCACAAAGACCGCCAAAGACAGCCACATAAAAAGGCCAGGCTGACCGCCGCTTAAGTACATAAAGGTCATAAAAAGTGGGATAAATGCCACCCGAACCAGGGTGATTTTACTTGCAAGTGTCATACTGTTTCCTCCTGGGGATAACCGGACAGGTCTCCGTCTACCAATCCGTCAATCGTAACATTTAGGAATGTGCCCTCAGTCAGAGCTTCGTCGCAGGCAATCCATACACGCCCGTCAATGTCAGGAGAGTCGCCATAGGTGCGGCCGTAGAACTGACCGAACTCCTCATTGTAGCCATCCACTAAAACCCGGACAGTTTTTCCAATGAAGGAGGCGTTATAATCGTCCATAATCCGGGATTGGATCTGCTCTAAAATTTCTGCCCGTTGCTCCGCAACGGAAAAATCGGGATACTCCATCTCGAATGCCGGTGTTCCCTCCTGGGGAGAAAACGCAAAGGCACCCACGCGCTCCAGCTTCATTTCCTTCAGGAATTGGCAAAGCTCCGCAAATTCCTCCTCCCCTTCGCCGGGAAGACCGGTAATAACACTGGTACGCAGAACGATATCCGGCATCTTTGCCCTGAGCTTTTCGAACAGCTCCCGCAGATATGCCCCGTCGCCACGGCGATTCATCAGCTTCAGTATCTTATTATTGCAGTGCTGGATAGGAATGTCAAGATATTTTACAATTTTTGGCTCGGAGGCCATCACATCTATCAGCTCATCAGTAATCTCATCGGGGTAGACATAGTGAATCCGAACCCAGGTAAAGCCTTCAATTTTGCACAGCTCCTTCAGCAGCTCCGGAAGCATCCGCTTACCATACAGGTCAAGGCCGTAACGGCTGGTGTCCTGGGCAACCACGATCAGCTCCTTTACACCGCTGTCTGCCAGTAATCTGGCTTCGTACAGCACATCGTCCATACTGCGGCTACGGAATTTGCCCCGCAGGGATGGAATTACGCAATAGCTGCAACGGTTGTCGCACCCCTCGGCAATCTTCAAAAAAGCATAATGTTCCGGGGTGGTAAGAACTCTTCCCGTTTCCAGTTCAGGGGCGTCAATGGAGTCAAAGTCAGAAACGGGGGTATTGGTAAGCAGCTGCTCGATGGCAGGCACGATTTTATGATAGCTGCCTGTGCCTAAAATGCCGTCAACCTCCGGCATTTCTTTCAGAATTTCCTCCTGATACCGCTGAGAAAGGCAACCGGTAACCAAAATTTTCCCAACAAGCCCCTCTGTCTTCAAGGCCGCCATTTCTAAAATATAATCGATTGCCTCGCTCTTGGCAGAGTCAATAAAGCCGCAGGTGTTAATGACAACCACATCACTGCCAACTACATCGGACAGCACCTCGTACCCGGCCTCCTGAACACGGTACATCATCCGTTCGCAGTCCACCTGATTTTTTGCACAGCCTAAGGATATAAAGCCAATTTTAACCATCTGCTTCCTCCGTTTGCAGGGAAAGGGCTTCCATTCCCCGCCGAATTTCCGAATAACTATGTCCGCGGCGGAGTAAGGCATTTATCGCCCGATCCCGCGCCTTCCGATCCTCCCGAATTTCCGGATGGTTTTCAAGATAGGAGAGAATATGCCCCTCTTGATCGGGATAGTCTGCAAGGGCATCCTCCCACAAGTGTTTTGGTACTCGCTTTTCATAAAGCGCCTGCTTGGCACGGGCAAGGCCGTAGCCCTTGGCGATACACCGCTCCACAATCTGTCGGGCAGTTTTTTCATCGTCGATCAGGTCCATTTCCGAAAGCCAGGCAACCGCTTCCTTTGCCTGAACAGGGTCTTCTCCCTTTTGAATCAGGCGGTGTTCCAGCTCTTTTTTGGTAACACCGGAAGCAGAAATAATCCGTACCGCCCGCATTTTTGCAGACATTTGCCCGGCGGCTTCTGAAAGCCTTCCAAATTCTTCGTCCGTCAATTCGCGTCCGGCGTACAGGCCGAAATCCTCTACCGTTTGCCGGTACAGGCGCATTGCGGTGCCGTCCTCAAAACAGACCTTGTACCTCCCTGCCCGGTCGGGCTGGGAGGCTACAGACTCAATCTTCATCATTAAAATCGTCTGCACTGACGGCGATCGGGCGATCAGCTGCCTTTACAGGCGCTTTACTGCCGGATTGCAGCTTCCACAGATTCTCACGGACCTGTGCTTCTACATTTTCGGCAATGTCGGGGTTATTTTGCAGGAAAGACTTAACGGCATCCTTGCCCTGACCGATCCGCTCGTCCCCCATAGAGAACCAACTACCGCTCTTCTGGATAACCTCCATCTGCACAGCCAGGTCTACCAGCTCACTCCATTTGCTGATGCCTTCGCCGTACATAATATCAAAGTAGGCTTCCCGGAAAGGAGGTGCAACCTTATTCTTCACAACCTTGACACGGGTCTTGTTGCCAATCACGTTGCCGCCTTCCTTGATGGACTCCACTCTCCGGACATCCAAACGGACGGAAGAATAGAACTTCAGAGCGTTACCGCCGGTGGTGGTTTCAGGGTTACCGTACATAACGCCGATCTTCATACGCAGCTGGTTAATGAAAATAACCACGCAGTTGGTCTTAGCAATCGTGCCTGCCAGCTTCCGCAGAGCCTGAGACATAAGACGCGCCTGCAGACCTACAAAGGTATCGCCCATTTCGCCCTCAATTTCCTGCTTGGGAACAAGGGCGGCAACGGAATCCACAACCACCGCATCCACAGCACCGCTACGGACCAGTGCATCGGTGATTTCCAAGGCCTGCTCACCGGTATCGGGCTGAGAGACCAACATATTCTCTGTATCCACACCAAGTGCCGCTGCATAGACAGGGTCAAGGGCGTGTTCTGCGTCCACAAAGGCGACCTCGCCGCCCATTTTCTGGGCTTCTGCCAAAATGTGCAGAGCAAGGGTCGTTTTACCGGAGGATTCCGGTCCGTAAATCTCAATAATTCTTCCCTTGGGAACACCGCCGATACCCAGCGCAGCATCCAAAGCAAGGCTTCCTGTGGGGATAGAGTCCACATTCATATCCGGGCGCTCACCCAGGCGCATAACCGTACCCTTACCGAAATTCTTTTCGATCTGGGAAATGGCGGTTTGAAGGGCCTTCTTCTTGTCGGAAGCGGGGGTAGGTGCTTCGTAAGCAGTCTTTTTTGTTGCCATAGCTACTCTTCCTCTCTTTGGTATCGGGCGATGATTGCCCGTTCTCTTTCGTTATAATCTTTTCTGCGTTCTAATACTGTAAAACCGTTTTCTTCTAATATTTCTGCCACCGCATCTCCCTGCCCTTCTCCAAATTCCAGGCACAGACAGCCGCCATTTTTTAAGGCATTGCGGTAGTTTTTCGCAATACTGCGGTAAAAGATAAGTCCGTCCTCGCCGCCGTAAAGGGCAAGGTGGGGCTCAAAGGCCTCCACACTTTTGGGAAGCGCTTTCATCTCTTCCCCGGTGATATAGGGAGGATTGCTGATGATAATATCAAATTTCCCCAAGAATACCGGGGGCGCAGATAAAGCATCTGCTTCCACACATACGACTCTTCCGGTTAGCTTTTGCAATACCACATTTTCTTTTGCCACAGCCAATGCGGAACGGGAAATATCCGCAAGGGTTACCCGGGCTTCGGGGACATTTTTTGCAATTGCCAGGCCGATACAGCCCGAACCTGTGCATAAATCCAGCACCCGTTTTTCCCATGCCCGCCGATTAGCCTCCCCGATAGCAAGATCCGTAACAGAGCAGGTATCATCCCGGGGAATGAGGACATTTTCGTTTACCTTTAAGGTCATTCCGTAAAAATCCCATTCTCCCAGTACATAGGCAAGGGGCTCGTCATTTAGCAGGCGGGTTACTGCCATTTGTACCCGGTTGCAGGTTTCCTCGCTTACATATAGCTCCTGCTGGGAGAGAAATTGTTCTCTGCTTTTTCCTGCAATATGGCAAATGAGCGTTCGGGCGTAGAAAGAGGCGGTTTCAGCATCCTCTTTTGTCATTAGCTGGTGCCGGGCATCCCGATAGAGCTGGCCAAAAGTCTTTACCAACGGTCTTCTCCTTCATTTTCGGGAAGCACGGCTTCCAGAGCAGCAATACCGGTGCGAATCATATCCTCGTCCGGCTCGTTGGTGGTAAAGTTCTGAAACCACAGGCCGGGGGCAGTTAAAATCCGGGTGAACCGGTTATCGTGTCTGCCAACCCAGCGGTTGATCTCATAGCTGATGGCCACTACCAGCGGCAGAAGCAAAAGCTTAAAGACAATCATAATGAATCGGTACAGAAAGCTGCCGTGGATGGTCTCCAGCACCGGAAATACTGCGATTAAAACGCTGGATGCCACAGAGAATACCAAAATGGACAGCAGCATTACCACCAGCAAAAAGCTTGTACCGCACCGGGGGTGCAGGCGGGTTTGCGCCTTGACATTTTCAACCGTCAGGGGCAGACCTGCTTCATAACAGCGAATGGTCTTATGCTCTGCGCCGTGGTAAGCAAAAACACGCTTCATTTCGTTCATACGGGATACCAGCAGCATATAGCCGCCGAAAATGAGCATACGAACCAAGCCCTCAATCAGGTTGATCAGCAGGTTGTTTTGCACAACGGAATAGAAAAAGCCGCCAATGACCATAGGAAGGACGAAAAACAGCGCAATGGAAAGGCACAGCCCAAGCGTTACGCCAATGCCAACAACCGCCTTTTCCATACGTTCGCTTCCCAGCTTCTTTTCAAGCCAAGCGTCAAACTTACTGGGCTCTTCCTGATATTCTTCCGGGGCAAGAGATGCAGAGCGCATCAGTGCCTTTACACCGGTAAGCTGAGCATCGAAAAAGTTCACCGCTCCACGGATAAAGGGTACGCGGGCAATGCCCTTGGGGGGCAGCTTCCGGTCCGTAACCTCTGTGTGCAGTTCGCCGTTGGAGCAGGTAACGATGGCATCCTTTTTCGGACCCCGCATCATAATACCTTCAATCAGCGCCTGACCGCCAATCATTGTTTTGAATTTTTCCTGAGAC
>SVKZ01000029.1 GCA_015068165.1 Oscillospiraceae bacterium | reverse complement strand
TGGTCGCCGGCACCTTGTGCAGTTCCGTGGTTGCCAAAATGAACAGCAAATGCTCCGGCGGCTCTTCAATGATCTTTAGCAGCGCATTAAATGCGGAGATGGAGAGCATATGCACCTCATCAATGATGTACACACGCATCTTCACCTGAGAGGGAGAATAAATGGCATCATCCCGCAGATCCCGGACATTGTCAACACCGTTATTGGAAGCAGCGTCAATTTCCAGCACATCCATACAGGAGCCGGAATCAATGGCACGGCAGGATGGACAGCAATTACAGGGATTGCCGTTTTGAGGATTTTCACAGTTGACCGCTTTTGCCAAAATTTTGGCACTGCTGGTCTTACCGGTGCCCCGGGAGCCGGTAAATAAATAAGCGTGGCTCAACCGACCGGATTGCACCTGGGTTTTTAATGTTTGTGTAACCGCCATTTGGCCGACCAAATCATCAAAGGTCTGGGGGCGGTATTTTCGGTACAGCGCCTGATACATAGGGCACCTCCTCCCTTTTAATACAGGACCGGCTCATAACAAGATCGCACACCCACATTTGAACAAACCAAACACTCGGTTTCCATACAGCCGACTCGGGAACGGCAACCCCGCGGCACACGGAAAGATCCGCTTAATGCTGCTTGGTTCCCCACCTGACATGGTTCACGGGGTTCCGTTGCGCGAGACCGTTCCTTCAACGCCACTTATATGGTCCGGACAGCACTTGACTTGCCCGGGTGTGGGAATTCACCCCTGCTGTAGCGGATTGCAGGTACAGGGCACCGCTAACTCCCCGGTTAGTGCGACCTTGTTACAAGCCGGTCGCTGTAACAAGAATATGTGATTTTAGTTGACCTTGGACTCAATAAAGTCGGCCAGTTCCTGGAAAGTGGTGATCTTCTGATCTTCCATTTCCAGTTCAACGCCCAGCTCACTTTCCAGATCCATAATCATCTCTACGATGTCCAGTGAGTCGATGCCAAGGCTTGCAAATGTAGTATCGGGGGTAATGTCCTCAGCATTGATTTCCAGTTGCTGAGATGCGTAAGATACAAGTTTCTCGTACATAATTTTGCCTCCAATTTTATCTGTTATGGATACGGGCCTATTTTATTACATTCCCGCATTTTTGTCAATGCTCTGTTTCACCGAAAGGCCGGCGGCGTGGGCAGTTGCCCAGGCAATCTGCAAATTAAACCCACCGGTATAGGCATCGCAGTCCAGAACTTCACCGGCAAAGTATAATCCCGGAACAATTTTGGATTGCATCGTTTTGGGATCCACTTCGGAAACCTTTACGCCGCCGCTTGTAATAATCGCTTCCGAAACCGGCCTTTTTCCTGCAATATCCACCGAAAATGCCTTGATTTGGGTAAGCAGAGTTTTCCTATGCTGACGGGTCAGGGCGTTTGCCTGCAAGCTTGCCGGAATCTCCGCCCGGGACAGCATCACCGGGATCATGGACCGGGGAAGCAAGTCCACAAGGGCATTTTCCATTGTCCGGTTTTTATACTGCTCCAAATCCCGGAAAAGTCTCGCTTCCAATTTCCCCTCGTCCAGCGCCGGCTTCAAATCCACAAGCAATCGGCAGTTCTCCCCTTTTAAGTGGGCGCTGGCAGAAAGCACGGTGGGCCCGGACACACCGAAATGCGTAAAAAGCAATTCTCCAAAATCCTTATACAAGGTTTTCCCTTTGGCGTCCAGTAGCTTTACCCCTACATTCCGCAGGCTAAGGCCCTGCATGCGGGCACAGTCGTCGCCTTTTTCTTCCAGGGGTACTAACGAGCCCTCCGCAGGAATGATCGTATGCCCCAGTTCCTTTGCCATCCGGTAGCCATCCCCGGTAGAGCCGGTGGCAGGATAGGAAAGGCCGCCGGTGGCCAAAATCACCCAAGAAGCATGTATTTTCTCTCCTCCGGTCAGCACACCCCGGACACGGCCGTTTTCTGTCAGAATATGCTCGGCTGTTGCCGTTTTGATTTTTACGCCTAAGCGGTGCATCCGGTCTCGCAGGGCTTCCAGCACCGAAGATGACCGATCTGTTACCGGGAATACCCGGTTACCCCGTTCCGTCTTTAGCTTACAGCCGGCATTTTCAAAAAATGCCATCACATTTTCCGGTGGACAGGCTTCCATTGCGCTGAACAAAAACCGGCCGTTCCGGGGAATATTTTCCAGCACCTCCCGGGCTGTGCAATCATTGGTTACATTGCACCGACCCTTACCGGTAATGAGCAGTTTTTTGCCCAGACGGTCATTTTTTTCTAAAAGTAGTACTTTATTTCCCTGCTCTGCCGCGCGGATTGCCGCAAACATTCCTGCTGGGCCGCCGCCGATTACAATTCCATCGTACATCATAGTTCCTCTTTAAGTTTCGCGATTTCATCGTCGGCTAAGTACCGCCATTTGCCTTTCGGAAGCTCCCCAAGGGTTAAGCTTCCCTGACAAGTACGGCGCAAACGGGTTACATACATACCCGCCATCTGGCACATCCGGCGCACTTGGCGGTTACGGCCTTCGTGAATGGTAATTTCCAACAGCGCCCGGTTTCCTTCCCTGTGCAAAAGGCTGACCTTTGGGGGCGCGATCCGGTAGCCGTCCAGTTCAACAGGTTTTTGCACCTTTTGGAAGGCTTCCTCCGTATATTTTTCCACCCAAGCGTGATAAACCTTATCCACCTGATGGCTGGGATGGGTCATTTTTTTGGCAAAATCTCCGTCGTTGGTAAAAAGCAAAAGCCCCTCGGAGTCCATATCCAGTCTGCCCACAGGGTAGACCCGGGTGCCGCAATCAATCAGCTGAGCGGCGTTTTTCCGTCCCTTCTCATCCTCCATAGTTGTTACAAAGCCACGGGGCTTATGGAGTATAATGTACACCGCCTCATTCGCGGCAGGGATGGGCTTTCCATCCACTAATATGGTATTTGTATCCGGGTCTGCCTTGTCGCCTAAACCGCAGACCCGTCCATCGCAGGTTACACGACCGGCGGCAAGAAGCGCCTCCGCCTGCCGCCGGGAGCATACGCCCCGGGCGGAGAGTATTTTTTGTAATCGCTCGGTCATTGTTACCCTCCTCCAAATAACCGCTCCCAAAGAGACTTTTTGGGCGGTATTTCCTGCTCTACGGTTTCTCCGTAAATAAGTGGGATTTTTCCCACCGTTTTGTCTTCCAAAAGCACATAGGCATAGCCTGCCTTCTGCCCTTTCACTACCGGTGCGTACACAAAGTCCTTCCCGGAAATTACGATTCGGAGCTTTTCCTCCGGGGTTAAGGCATAGCAAAAACCTTCCTCGGCAATCAGCTCCACCGAACCGGCTTCGCCGCCTGCCACCTCTTTCGTACCGAGAACTTCTCCCGGATTTACCGCCTGCACCGGCGCATACCTGGAAAAACCTTTTTCCAAAAGGGTTTGGTGGTCGTTCCAATCGTCCGGTGCGTTAATGGTTACCGCCACCAGCCGCCGTCCGTGCCGGATTGCGGTGGACACAAGTATTCTCCCCGCCGCTCTGGTAAAGCCGGTCTTAATTCCATCCACGCCTTCCACGCGCCACAAAAGCTTATTGTGATTTGTCAAATACCGCTGGCCAATGGTAACACTTTTGGTGGACACGGTTTGGGAAAAAATTGGATTTTCCATTGCATATGCCCCCAAAACCGCCAAATCTTCCGCTGTGGAATAATGACCGGGCGCGTCAAGTCCGTGAGGATTGACAAAATGGGTATCATCAAGCCCCAGCATATGGGCTTTATCGTTCATAAGCTCCGCAAAGCCCTCTACTGTACCGCCACAGTAAAGTGCCAGCGCAACTGCCGCATCGTTGCCGCTATGGAGCATCAAGCCGTAGAGCAAATCCTGAATGGTCAGGATCTCCCCTTCCTGCAAATACATAGACGACCCCTCAATCCCTACTGCTTCTTTGGGGATGCGGATACGATCCAACACATTACATTGCTCGCAGATGATAAGGGCGGTCATCATTTTTGTGGTGCTGGCAATCAGGCTCTTGGCATCTGCGTTTTTTTCAAACAAAAGCCTGCCTGTTCCTGCATCCAAAAGCACACCGTGCTGAGCAGAAATAGCCCCGGCTTTCGGGGAAAAAAGCAGGACGGCAGCCAAAAGTGTAGCTGCCATCCCGGCAATTCGTCTTTTCACATCGCTCACCTCGGTCTATTTTTTACCGAGGGAGGAAACTTTATTCTGCTTTCTTCTCTGTACGGCTGTCAATAAAGGAAGCGATCTTATCCAGTGTATCGGGCACCATTTCCACAAGCCGGTCAGCCGTGGTGCTGGCAGGTGCTGCCACAGGAAGCATACGGACATTGCCCTCTTTGACAATGAGAAAAGCAACCGGTGTAACTTTTACACCTGCGCCGACACCGCCGCCAAAGGGATTTTCCTGGCGGTTCATATTTTTGGACACAAAGTCCGAGCCGCCGCCGCCAAGACCGATGCTGATCTTGGAAATAGGAATGATGGTTACATCCCCTGCGGTAATGGGCTCACCGACCACAGAATTACTATCTACCATCTCACGAATTTTTTGGATGGTATTTTCCAGCATATTAGGAAGATTTTGACTCATTGTTATGCTCCCCTTTTCGTTTTTTTCGTATTTTTAAGAATTCCCGCAGACCGAGGTAACCGTATTTCCCCACAAGTCCTAAAAGCCGTCCTATAAGGATGGTTATGTCGGCTGCAGCATAAATTTTCGTCTCTTGCGCGGTAAAGTCGCAATTTATTTGCACATCCCGCTTTTTAATCACAAACAGCTCTTCCAAAATCGGAATGATGCTACCGGTGGCTGCCCAGGTTTTGCCATAGTTTACCGCCAAATCGCAAGGGTCATCCCCGGCCAACGTCAGCATAACCTCCAGGCGGCGAATGCGGATTTTACGGAAAAAGCTCCCAAGTAAGCCCTTTGCCACATCCAACAGCGGCAGGAAATCCAAAAGGCTGCCGCCTTCCTTCTTTTCTTCCTTGGGCGCTGCCTTTTTTTCCTGGGGTTTAGCGGCTTTTTTCGGTTTTTCTTCCTGCTTTTCTTCCTTTTTCTTTTTGGGAAGCAGGAAGATTTTTACAGGTCCGATCAGCAACCAAAGCTTAAAGCCGTCGCTGTTATAAACCGCCCGGACACCCAAAGGAATCAGGCAAATAAGGATTATGACCGCTAATATAATCAGCCAGGTCATTTTACTTCCTCCGCAGAAGGCTCTTCAATAGTTAGCTGTTCCTCCGGTAAGATTACCGGTTCACCGAAGTCCACCTTGTCGATGGCAGGCAGATCGGAAAGGCTCTGCAGACCAAATGTCCGCAGGAAATTGTGGGTGGTTTTATAGAGGATAGGACGGCCGGGTACATTCAAGCGTCCTGCCTCCTCAATCAGCTCTTTTGTCAGCAGTGCGCCTACAGAGTAGGAGCTGTCCACACCGCGAATTTGCTCTACCATTGCCTTTGTTGCCGGCTGGTAGTAAGCGATAATGGTCAGTGTTTCCAACTGAGAGGCAGAAAGCTTGGGCGGCTTCCGTGTCTCCAATGCCTTTGTTACATAGTCTGCCATTTCGCCGGAGGAGACCATCTGATAAGCATTTTCCAGCTTCAGCACCCGAATACCCCGGCGGGCAAAGGCCATTTCATCGGCCAGTGCGTCGGCGGCGGCAATAATATCTGCTTCGTCCGTTTCCAGCGCCATTGCCAGCCGGGCGGCTTCTACCTTTTCGCCGGAGGCAAAGAGGATCGCCTCAATGGCGCGCTGTAATTCAGTTTGTTCCATACGCGTCCTCCATATCTTCCTCCGGGTTGCGGATCAGCCGTACATTGGGGTTTTCTCCGGAGGTATCTTCCTCTTCCAGTACGACAGAGTTGGTTTTACACAGCTCCAAAACAGCAAGAAAGGTAGCCACCACCTCGGAGCGGGATTTGTTGCCCTTAAACAGATTTTTCAGCCGTTGGATACCACGCAGTACCAAGCTGCGGATGACCTCTGTGGCCTTTTTGGTTACGGGATAGGGCTCTTTGCCCACGATGCCCTGGAAATTGACGGTGGGCGGTGGCAAACGGCGCTGACCGCGCTCGGCAATCTCCTCCAGCGCCCGGAGCAGGTCTGTGGCAGGATGGCGGTACTGGTAAGTACCCACCCGGCGAAGCGGCTCAGGCTGCTTGACAAACATACCTCTGCCGATTTCATTGCGGGGCTCTAAAAAGGACATAGCAATCCGTACCTGCTCAATGGCATCCCGGCGCTGGCGTTCCACCAGGGACTTCCGTAGCTCATCCAGTTCGTCCTGGGCTTCTGCCGCTTCTGCGGCAGATAAAAGCATCTTCGTTTTAATGAGCATCAGGTGAGAAGCCATGGCGATAAATTCGCTGGCAATCTCCATATCCATTCGCTTCATCTCGTCTAAATACCCAAGGTACTGGGTAAGGATGGCGGTAATGGACACATCTTGGATCTCTATTTTATTTTTGCTCAGTAGCAGAAAAATAACATCCAGCGGGCCTTCAAAATCTTCCCGTTCCTCAGCTTTGGAACGGACGATGCCCGAAAGCTTGTACTTCGGTTGTTCCATAAACACTCCATACTTTCCCAATTATCCCGCTTATTATAACACCCAAGACGCAATCGTGCAAGTATTTCCCAAAAAAACCGGCGGAAAAGTGTGATATTCTTATAGGAAAAACCGTAGGGCGGGGGTGGTGCGCCGCGCAGCGAATCAAAATATCAATGATTGCCGGTGGCAATCATACCAAAATTAAATGCTCCCGCCGCCTTCTACCTTGCGTTGACATAGAAGCTCGCGTTCCTCAAATACACGGTTATTGATTTCACAAAGCCCTGCCAGTATAATGACCACAGATGAAGTGCTTTATCAATCATATGTATAGGAGAAACGATTATGGACACGAAAATGGTAGGTATGCAGATTGCCCATCTTCGCAAAGAAAAAGGGTTGACGCAAAATGACCTTGGTAACCGCTTGGGTGTTTCCTTTCAGGCTGTCAGTAAATGGGAACGGGGCGAAACGCTCCCCGACACAGCCATTTTGCTGGATTTGGCAAACGCTCTGGAAACCTCTGTGGATTGCATCCTCACTGGCGGCAGTCAGGTGCTGCATTACCGGGGCAAAATTACGGTTGCCCAAATGTCAGAGGGCATTGCGTCCCTAAAGCATATGGGCGAACTGCTAGGCAAAGACAATGCGTTGTATCGCCATGCTATCGAGGGTATCAACGGGAAGATGAACACCAATATCGAGGATGCATTCACAGATGACCGTGTACTGGAATGCTTTATCGCAGAGGCGATCATTCAAAACCTGATGGCAGGCAAATACATTGACCTCACCGATGTGAAAAACAGCTTCCAACACGAACATTTCTGCAACATTGTACTGGATCACTGCGCCCGGTATGGAATCAAATAACGACTCCAAAAGCATACCCCGGAGATATGATCTCCGGGGTATATTGCATAGTTAAAATCTGCGGCTGAAACATTGCCGTTCATCATTGATGTCGTAGATTTCGATTTTGTTATCCGCAATGTAGCGCCGCTGGTAGGTTAAGTACAAATCGCGAGCGCTATAGTAGCGGTCGCCATTGGGGTTGCCGTAGTGCTTTGCCAGTTCCTCTGCGGTAGGGATAGCAGCATAATAATCATCATCCAGCCTTTCCAGATACGCAATGGTATCTTCAAAGGAAAGACTCTCAAAAAACGCAATATTCTGCGGCGTTAGTGTTACCGTCAGAACCCGTTTTTCGTTTATTGGGAAGCCGTTTTTCAGCCACTGGCTTTCGGTTTTGAAGCGATTTGGATTGATGCGACTGCGCACATTGTCGCTCAAGCCTTCATAGTCCGCAGCGCAGAGGCGTACGGAATCGAGCAGTCTACCCCTGCCCTCACTGTGGGGAACGAAGCAAGCGATCCGCTGGGTGCGATGCTCTTCCAATTCTCCGATCAGTTCATCCATTTGCTCCACATTTTCGTGGGTAATAGGAATACTAACCGTTACATCCAACTGAGCCTTATTCGCCTGCATCAGTGTACGCATCATCAGCCGGTAATCACCGACGCGGGCAGCAAAGCGGTCGTGGTAGTTCTCCGTACCGTAAAACGTCAGGTCAATCAGTTTAATACCGTGTTCTTTTAGCTGCCGCAGCAGGGCTTCCAATTCTTCATCTGTGCGGAATTTCATACCGTCAAACTGCAAAAATTCCCCGGTGGCAGACCCAATACTCTGGCAAAAATCAATCGCGCCCAACAGATTGGGATGCTCCATAGAATAACCAAAACCGAAAAGAAACGACAAATCAGGGCGGTTTTCCTTCAGCCACTCATAAAAACGCTTTGCATACATTTCGCTGCGTTTGTAATCCACACCGCCAAGCTTTCCGTCATAGGAAAGCAGGCAGTATCGGCAGCGATTTTCACAGGGTACGCACAAATTCATCACATTGATTGATACGGTTTTCATTTCTAATTCTCCCATTCCCCGCAAATGTCATACCGTATTTTTTACTTATAGAAGGTATTACCGCCGATAAATTCCCGAAGGAGACTGGTAGGCGGGATTTCATCGTCCACATCCGCTTCCTGCACATAGTTGAGAATTTTTACCAAACCGCGAACCTGTTCGTAACAGCTTTCCTCGGGCTGGACTGCTGTCAGCAAGGGGAAAATATGCTTTTTTATCACCGCAAGCTCATAGAGGGTGGAGGTATTGAAAATAATATCCGCCTGTTCCCGGAATGGGAAGATCCACCGTTTTTCGCCCCGACGGACAGAATCCCACATAGCCATTGTCCGCTCCACCGTTGCGCCGCGGGACTCAACATCCCGGACAATCCGGCGCAGCAGCCGCAAGTGGCTTGCCGGGATTCGGTTATGGTCGTCAAGGCTCAAGGGAATCAAGGGGCAGATATAGAACTTAAAAATGCTGTTCTTATCCAGCTCCGGGGGAATCAGTACGGGATTGAGGGCGTGGAGACCCTCCACGATAATCACCGTATCCTTCTCCATCTTGAATTTATGACCCTTCCAAACCCGGCGGCCGGTCTTAAAATCAAAGGTGGGAATTTCAATTTCCTTACCGGCAAGCAGATCCTGCAGGTTTTGCCGGAACAGGTCGGTATCAATGGTATTGATATGCTCAAAGTCGATGGTGCCATCCGGTCCGGGGGCAATCAGATCCCGGTCTATGTAATAATCATCAAGACCCATCAATACCGGTTTTTTCCCGTGGACACGAAGCTGGGTTGCCAGTCGGTTTGCGGAGGTAGTCTTTCCGGAAGAGCTGGGACCAGCCAGCATAACCGCCCTTGCTCCCCTTTGGCAGACCATATCTGCCACCTGGGCATACCGCTTTTCGTGGAGAGCTTCGTTGACCCGGATCAGCTCCCGGATCTTACCGCTTTCGGTCAAATCGTTCAGATCCGCAACGGTTTCACATTCCATCAGCTCGCACCAACGGTCGCCTTCCATACACACATCAAAGACCCGAGGCATTGCCTTATATTCCGCCACCTGTTCCGGGCAGGTATCGTCAGGATAAATGAACAGAAAACCACCCTCGGCAGGCAAAATATCCCACACCTGCACATAGCCGGTAGAAGGTGCCATTTCGCCGTAATAATAGTCCAAAAAGCCCTCATAGCCGTAGCAGGCAAAGGTCTCCTCCTTCCGCAAGGAAAGAAGTCTTGCTTTATCGGTTTTTCCCATTTCCGCAAAGGTTTTTACCGCATCCGCCGTGCTAATCAGGCGGCGGGTCAAGGGAATATCCTGCTCTACCAGCGCCGCCACTTCCCGCCGCAGCCGCATCCAGGAGAAATCATCCGTATCCACAGATACATACAGTGCAGAACCCAGCGTCGTACCCATTTTTGCACGGGCATTGGGCCACAGCCGGTGCAGTGCCAAAAACACTACGAACCGGGCGGTACGCTCATACACCTCACGGCCTACCGGGTCGGTGTAGCGCAATAGCTCCACCACGCCGCCGGAAGCCGCCATCGCCCGCCGGATAGAGCTACGCTCTGTAACATCCTTTTCCCGGACGGGAATATAATTCAAGTTAAATACCTCGCCGGAGAGCTTCGCAGCAATGGGACGCTGGGAAAAATTTCCACTGTCCAGCCCCATTTGCGTAATCATCTGCCGCAGAGACTGACCGGTCTGCGCAAAGCATTCTCTTCCGTCTATAAGCAGCTTCATTCTGTTGCCCTCCTGTTCTTTCTTTTAGAGACCCTCATTCCTGACCGATGGTCATAATGTCATAGGGCGTTGTCTGATAGACAAAGTAGTTCAGCCAGTTGGAAAACAGCAAATTTGCGTGTCCGCGCCAACGGACGATAGGCTCTTTAGTGTCGTCATCATTGGGAAAATAATTCTTAGGTACATCAATGGGCAGTCCCAATGCCTTATCCCGCAGATATTCCTTTTTCAGGGTGTCTCCGTCGTATTCGGAATGGCCGGTAATAAAAATCTGCCGTCCGGCCTTATTCATAGCAATATAGACACCTGCTTCTTCTGAAGATGCGAGAATTTTCACATCCGTCTTTTCAATATCCTCCCGAAGGACTGTTGTATGCCGGGAATGGGGTACCCAGAACACATCGTCAAAGCCACGAAGCAAAATAGACCGCTTATAATCCGCCTGATGGGGAAACACGCCAAAAAGCTTTTTCGAAAGTGGCTTTTTCTCGATACCGTAGTGGTAGTAAAGGCCAGCCTGCGCACCCCAGCAGATATGGAGTGTGCTGTGAACATTATGCTTACTCCACTCCATAATTTTGCACAACTCCGGCCAGTAGTCCACCTCTTCAAAGGCCATATTCTCCACAGGTGCGCCGGTAATGACCATACCGTCAAATTTCCGATGTTTCAGCTCATCAAAGGTCTTATAAAAGGTCAGCAAATGATCCTGAGATGTATTTTTCGGCACATAAGTGCTTATTTTCATCAGCTCCAGCCGTACCTGCAAAGGGGTATTGCCCAAAAGCCGGCTCAGCTGGGTCTCGGTAACGACCTTTGTGGGCATCAAATTCAGCACCACAATCTCTAGTGGCCGGATATCTTGGGTGCTGGCACGGCCTTCGGGCATCACAAATATATTTTCCTGTTGCAGCGCTTCCGCGGCAGGCAGGTCATTGGGAATTTGAATGGGCATAGTACCGCCCTCCTCTATCTGGATATGTCTTTTTATTCTACTCCAACTGACCCATATTGTCAATTCCCTGCAATTTCGTACCCGGATAATAGTGGGCAAGGATGGCTTTGTAATCACTGCCGGATACTGCCATAGCGTCTGCGCCGTATTGGCTCATTCCCACCCTGTGTCCGCTACCCTTTGTGGTGATGGTAACAGAGCTTCCCACCACAGTAATCACGAAGGCAGTGGACTTGAGATCTAAAATCTGCCGCACCTGGGTGCCTTTATAGACCGTTCCGCCAATGTTAATCGTATCCACGCCCCCGCCTTTGGTATAAGTGATCTCTCCGATCCAGTTGCTGGGCAGGCCGGAAAGGCCACCAAAAGCGTGGGCAAAGGCGCCGGCGGTCATTGATGTGGTTTTTAAGTAATTTGCCGCCTTTTCTTCTCCCGGACTGTCCACAGCCTGTAAATAAGGCACAGCCTGCCCCCACACCGCCACCGCATCCTCCGTCCTGCCGCCGGAGCAGGAGAAATAGGTCGCCTCAATAGGCTGACCCTGATAAGTTACAATTTCCCCGGCTGTGTCCTCTACTGCCTTGCGAACTTTCTCTATGGAAGATGTTGGTCCTGTATATTCTGCGGGTGGACAGTATGCCTGACAGCAGGTATGGTCTGTACAAACATCCGCATTTTCGTGGTGTTTTGCCCGGAAGGTGTATGTTCTTGCCACCACAGCTTGGGCCTTTAATGCCTCCTCTTCAAAAGAGGCAGGCATTTCCCCTAACACCACCCCCAATATATATTCCTCCAGAGGCATTTCTGCCACTGTTCCGTCAGTCATTAAAACCCGAAGTTTCGGTGCGCCATCCTTTTGCTCCGTTGGATCTATATCTGAGTTGGGATTTTTCCTTGAAAGGATAAAAAGCATCATACAAGGCAATAGCACCCCCAATATCAGTGCAATCAAAAGCGGTTTATTTTTCATTTCATCCCCTCCGTCCCTATTATAGTCCTTCCCTTGCCAACCACAGGTCGAAATACCAAATGGATAGGCAAAGTTTTTTGCGCAAACCTTGACAGAGACAGTGGGATTTCGTATAATTTATGTATCCTTCCTTGAAACGGAGCTTTTTATGAAAACTTTTGTAAGAATAGCTTTGCTGGTCATGCTGGTAGCCGCTATTGTTTTTGGCACAGCCTGGTATCTGCTGGAATATGATACGGATTTCACCCACGATGCCCTTTTGTACGGTGCGCAGTTCTTTGAGGAAAAGGGGCAACCTGCCATCTCTACCTTGCTGTACAATATGGCTTATCAGTATGGGCAGAGTATTGATCAGATTGCTTTGGAGCTGGCAGAACACTATCAGTCTGTGGGCAATTACGCCAAGGTGGAAGCCACATTAAAACGCGCCATTAACGACGGTGCAGGTGTGGATGTCTACATTGCCCTCAGCCGTGCCTTTGTGGAGCAGGACAAGCTTTGGGATGCCCTGCAGCTTGTGGAAAATGTGCAGGATGATGCCATTCGCAGTAAATTGGAGTACCTTCGCCCGGTGGCTCCTGCTCCGAATTTCCCCGGCGGGCATTACAACGAATACATATCCGTAAATTTCCAATCGGACGGAAGTAATGTCTATGTTGGCAATGCACAGGTTCCCTCCTTCCAAACAGGTCTCCACAGCACACCAATTGCTTTAGATACAGGCGAAACCGTTCTGTTTTCTATGGCTGTAGGCGAAAACGGTCTTGTCAGTCCCTTGACCGAGCATCGCTATGTGGTCATCGGTGTTGTGGAACCGGTGGTATTTACAGACGAAAAAATGGAAGAGGCTATCCGGGACTTGGTCTCTATCCCCTATGGCGTTACCGTTTACACAAACGATTTGTGGAACATTCGTTCTTTTGAAGTCCCCAAGAACGTTTCTGATTACAGCGATCTGAAATATTTGACTTTCCTCGAGTCCTTGACAATTCCGAAGGGGAACGCTTCCCTCGTACCTGTTCAGTCTCTTGAGCATTTGACCGCCCTTTCCATCCAAGATGCCGTTATGGACAGTGAAACCCTACAGGTGATCCTGAGCCGCACAAATATAACATCGCTGACCCTCCGCAACTGTGCCCTGACCTCTCTCAGCGGTTTTGAGGCACTGACAAATCTTACTAATTTGGATGTCAGTGAAAATATTCTGACCGATCTGACACCCCTGTCCAACCTAACCGCTTTGGAAAATCTGTCTATCAGCAACAGCGCTGTTGTAGACCTGACAGCTCTGCAAAGCCTCCCCGCCCTGCAGGAGTTGGATCTGTCCTTTAATTCCATTTCGGATGTTTCCCCTCTCTCCGCGCTACCCGGTCTGAAAAAGCTGAATTTGAGCAACAATCAGGTCTCCAACATCCGCCCCATCGGCAAGCTGACAAAGCTTACCGGTCTGGATTTGTCTCACAATAAAATCTCTACTGTATCTTATCTTTCCACCTGTGTTGCCCTTCAGGAACTGGTAATATCCAACAACACCATTTCCAACATCAGTTCCTTCTCCTCTCTTGTGGATTTGGAGGAGCTGGATGTTTCCAATAATGTAATCACAAAATTACCCAGTTTGCCTGATAATTGCTCGCTAAGCACCTTCGTGGCTTCTTATAACAAAATTACCAATCTGACTCCCTTAGCAGGTCTCGAAAACTTAAATACAGTCAACTTAGACTACAACCCCAGACTTTCTAATATTACCCCGCTGTCCGAATGTATGAAGCTGGTCTCTTTAAGCGCCTACGGCACATCCGTAAAAGATGCAACTGCGCTGACAGACTTAGGCATTGCGGTCTACTACAATCCCATTTCATTACAAACGCCTTGACCAAACGGTCAAGGCGTTTCCTCGTCCTCTTTCTCCATTTCCGCAAGAAGCTTTTTGTCCTGCTTGGAGGAGAGGTCTAATTTTTCATACATATCCGGTCTCCGGGCGCGGGTACGGCGCAGGGCTTGCTTTCTGCGCCATTGAGCCACCTTTGCGTGATTACCGGAGAGAAGAATTTCCGGCACCTCCCGGTCGTGCCACACTGCCGGGCGGGTGTACTGGGGGTATTCCAGCATACCGCTGTAGTGGCTTTCATCCTCAAAGCACTCCGGGTCGGCCAGCACACCGGGTACCATCCGGCACACAGCATCTGTTACCGCCATAGCAGCAATTTCACCGCCGGTGAGGACAAAATCTCCCAAGGAAATTTCTTCGTCCACACATTCGTCAATAAAGCGCTGGTCAACCCCCTCGTAGTGGCCGCAAACCAGCACCAAATTCTCCATTTTGCTCAAACGGATCGCATCCGCCTGGGTAAAGGTCTTTCCGCAGGGGGACATATAGATGGTATGGACTTTCCCCTCTGCCTGCTGACAGACATAATCCCAACAGCGATACAGGGGGTCTGCCATCATCACCGCGCCACGGCCACCGCCGTAGGGGTAATCGTCCACCTGACATTGCTTGTTGGTAGTATATTCCCGGATTTGGTGGGTCTCAATGCGGATAAAGCCCCGTTCCTGCGCACGGCCTAAAATACTGTCTGACAGTACATCCCCTACCGTTTCGGGAAAAAGGGTCAAAATATCAATTCTCATCGTCCCGCATTCCCTCCAGGAGCTTTACCTGCATCTCATTTTTCTCCAAATCGGTGCTGAGAATAAACTCCCGCACCGCCGGAATCATATAGCTATGGTCGCCCTTTACCACATAGACCTTATTGCTGGGATAGTCCAGCACATCCGATATTTTGCCGATACAGCTACCATCGGCATAAACATCCATATCTATCAGCTCCGCGGCAAATATCAGGCCCTCCGCCACATCCTGGCGGTAAAGCTCTACCGTCTTTCCCCGGAATGCTTGGGCAGCCTCCACCGTTTCCACGCCGGACAACTTGAGAAGGTTACAGGTCTTCTGCACACGGCAACTTTCTATTTTATAATCCGTGCCGCCAATGCGGACACGGGTAAAGTCTAACAAAAATTCCGGACCGTCGGTCCAGGGCAGGAGCTTGACTTCCCCACGGACACCGTGGGTGGAAACAATTTCACCTGCCTGAATAAAAGGAAGTTTCATCTTTTTCCCTCCTAAAGTAACCGATGCTTTAATCGGCACAAATGGAAATGCGTGGCGCATACCGCGCCACGCATAGCCGTTAATCCACGATTTCGACCGTGATCTTTTCGCCGGTGCGTTGCGCAACGGTTTTCACGATGGTGCGAATTTCTTTCGCGATCCGGCCCTGACGGCCAATGACCTTACCCATATCGCCGGGGGCGACACGCAATTCAAGAATCTTGCCGTCCTCTCCGGTGGTTTCCGTAACAGTTACCGCATCAGGTTCATCCACCAGGTTTTTTGCCATATACAGCAAAAGCTCTTTCATTTGGATTCTCCTTTGGGAAAATTACAGAACGCCAGCGTTCTTCAGCAGGCCACGGACAGTGTCGGTGGGCTGTGCACCATTCTTGATCCAAACCTGTGCCTTCTCTGCATCAACAGTAATGGTAGCAGGATTGGTCAGGGGGTTGTAGGTGCCGATCTCTTCGATGCAGCGGCCATCACGGGGGCTGCGGGAGTCAGCAACAACAATACGGTAGTAAGGAGCCTTCTTTGCACCCATTCTTCTCAGTCTGATTTTAACCATGAGTTTCACCTCCAAAAATAATACTAAAATTTACTTTTTATATCGCAAAGCATTTCTGCTTTTCGAGCCTTAGAAAGGAAATCCGGGGAAGCCGCCCATGCCGCGCATCCGCTTCATCTTCTTGCCCGCGCCGGGGCCGGAGAACTGGCGAATCATAGAGCGCATTTGGTCAAAAGATTTTAAGAGCTTATTCACATCTTCCACCCGGACACCTGCACCGGCGGCAATCCGCTTCTTACGGCTGGCACCGATGATATTCGGGTTTTCCCGCTCTTTGGGTGTCATAGAAAGGATGATAGCCTCGGTACGACCCATCGCTTTTTCATCTACCTGAATATTCTTCATCCCTGCGCCGCCGGGGAGCTGGGAAAGAATATCCTGCATAGAGCCCATAGATTTCATCTGCACCAACTGGTCGTAGAAATCCTGGAGAGTAAATTTATTGGATTTTAGCTTTTCCTCCATCTCAGCGGCTTTCTGGGCATCGTATGCCTTTTCTGCCTTTTCGATGAGGGAAAGTACATCGCCCATTCCCAAAATACGGGAAGCCATCCGATCCGGGTGGAAAGGCTCAATGTCCTCTAATTTTTCGCCCATACCCACAAATTTGATAGGCTTACCGGTAATGGCACGGACAGACAGCGCCGCGCCGCCACGGGCGTCGCCGTCCAGCTTGGAAAGCATTACGGAGTCGATTTCCAGCCATTCATTAAAGCTCTGTGCCGCGTTGACCGCGTCCTGACCGGTCATAGCGTCCACCACAAGGAGGATTTCATCAGGATTGACGGCAGCCTTTACATTCTGCAGCTCGGTCATCAGGGCTTCGTCAATATGCAACCGACCGGCAGTATCCAAAAACACCATATCGTAGCCACGCTGACGGGCATAGGCAATGGCTTCTTTTGCAATCTTCACAGGGTCTGTCTGCCCCTTTTCAAAGACCGGGATGCCCAGCTTTTCACCGCAGACCTGCAACTGCGTAATCGCAGCGGGACGGTAAATATCACAGGCAACCAGCAAGGGGTTTTTGCCCTGCCGCTTCATAAGACCGGCAAGCTTCGAGCCGTTGGTGGTCTTACCGGCACCCTGCAGACCGACCAACATTACAACGGTAGGCCCTGCGGGGTTAATCTGAATATGCTTGGTCTCACTGCCCATAAGGCTTGTCAGCTCTTCGTCCACAATCTTGACGATCATTTGGGCGGGGCTGAGGGCTTCCAGTACATCCGTACCTACACAGCGTTCGGTAACGGACTTTACAAAGTCCTTAACCACCTTGTAGCTGACATCCGCCTCCAAAAGTGCCATACGGATTTCCCGCATTGCTTCCTTAACATCGGATTCTTTCAGGCGACCTTTGCCTCTGAGCTTTTTGAAGGCAGCGGAAAGTTTTTCGGTTAATCCTTCAAATGCCATAGTTTACTCCTCAATGGAACAGGCAGCGGCAAGAATCACATCTGCAGCCTTGCGAACTGCCGGGTCGGAATGGTTTTTAAGGGTTTCCGCGGCGGAAAGAATACTCTGCTTTGCTTCACGGCTTTGGAGGAAGCGGCGAACTGTGCCGGTTTTGGCTTCCATCTTTTGCAGATGGGCTTCCGCGCGGAGAATATTTTCGTGAACACCCTGACGGCTGACCCCCAACTCTTCGGCGATCTCCGCAAGGGACATATCCTGATTGTATTTCAGGTCCAGACAAAGACGCTGGCGCTGAGTCAGCAGGTCGCCGTAGTGGTCAAAAAGCAGTAATATCTCTACCGCATCCATAAGGCAGCCTCCTGTCAACCAGTTTTCCTTTACACCCGAACCATAATACACCACAAAATAGCGGTTGTCAAGTATTTTTTCTTGTCAGCTATAAAACTTTGTACCACCGGGATTTTTCCTCTGTCTTTATAAAACCGCACCGGGCGTAAAGAGTCATTGCCGGAAGGTTATTTTCCGCCACATCCAGCAATATTTCCTCCCCCGAAAGGGCTTTGCATAAAGCGGCCAGCACCTTACGGCCTGCCCCTTTTTGACAGGCGGCAACAGCAAAAACTCGGTTATCGCTGACCATACCAATTCCCTGCAATAACCCCTCTTTATGGACGAAATAAGCCCCTTTTTCGTACTTTTCCCGGTCCATAAGCTGTAATGTATTTGCGGTGGGAACGGAAGCCATTTTTTCATTATAAATCTTGCAAAATTCCGGCCAAGTCTTCTGCGTTACAGGAAAAAGGGCACACTCTGTTTCCCCCACATATTCTACCATTCCACGCATACCAATAATCACGGTATAAAGGGGGTATTTTTGAAGGATCGGATGACCGGTGGCGTATATTTTCTCTGCACCGGCAGCCCGGCAAAAATCCACGCATTCGGAAAGCAATTCTTCCGGTGTCAGGGAGCTTTGCAAATGAATATACGCCGTCTGCTTTGCGGGTATTTCCCGTAAAATCAGACTGGCTATACCGCTCTGTGTGGTAAATATAGGAATATCCCGCAAAATAATCACCTCTTTTCTTATAATAACACAACTTTCCCCATCCGTCTATGGGGCAAAACACTTGATTTTAGGTCAAAAATCTGCTATTTTATAGGCAGTAAAAGGTGGTGAAACAAATGAAGAAGATCATCTGCAAGAAAGAATATGATACCGAAACCGCAACCCTCGTAAAGAAAGCTACTTACGGCTACTTTGGCGATCCTGCCGGCTATGAGGAAATTCTCTTCCAGACTCCCGCAGGACTGTACTTCGTATATGTCCGGGGCGGTGAGAACTCCCCCTACCCTCAGGAGGACATCCTGCGTCTGGCAAAGACTAAGGTAAATGAGTGGATCGAAAATCACTAAGGATTGGGACCGCAAACGCGGTCTCTTTTTTTATACTGAACAACCGAAAAAATATGTACGGATACCCGGGGACAGGTGTTCCTGCGGTGTAATGGATAAATTGTACCAGGAGATTGCCACGGACGCAAAGCGTCCTCGCAATCACAATAAAAATTGTAGGGGTCCCGGACGACCCGAAACAAAATCGGCGCTCGATGCGTCGATTTT
>SVKZ01000028.1 GCA_015068165.1 Oscillospiraceae bacterium | reverse complement strand
CGTAAAGGAGCCTTCGCCTTTAAGAAATGTTGCACCGCGGTCAAGCTGGGTTGCAATACGTGCAGCCACTTCCTGGTAGTGATCAGATATGATTAATGCAACCTTGGAGTAATCAAAACTGTAAACTACAACATCAATCACTTTTCCGGTTACAAAAATGGCCACACCGCTATAAAGGGCACAGGCAATATCGTGAAAAACGATGCCTGTAATTGTTGCTACAGTCATATCAAAGAAAATACCAATCCGACCGATAGGAATATTTTGCCATCGTTTCTTTAATATTCTCACAACAATATCAGAGCCACCGGTAGATGCACCAACTGCAAATACAATGCCAAGACCGGTACCGGCTAACGCACCTCCATACAGTGCGCACAGCAACGGATCCAATCCTATAGGAGGAATAACAGCAAACAAGTCAATAAATACGGACAAAAATGTCATCCCGACAAAGGAACCCAGAAAGAATTTCTTGCCTAAAAGGAAGGCCGCCAATAAAAACAGCGGAATGTTAATCACCGCAACAAATCCACCCACTGTGCCGACCTCAAAAAGCTCAACAAAGATCATTCCGATACCGGAAACGCCGCCGGCATTCAATCCGGAAGGTGCGAGAAACACGCTAAAACCAAGACCAAACAATGCACAGCCGACAAGAATTTTAACCGTATCGACTATCCAATGCCATTTCTTTTGCATAAATCATACCTCAAACTGAATTTGTTGCTCCTGTGCGTCCTCTTCCTTCAGAATTGCACCGGCAGTGGGGATATTTCTGCAGCGGTAGCGGCTGGGGTTAGCAATGCCACTGGCCTCCAAAAGCACCGCATCGGTAAGGGCAGCCTTTTTCTTAAGAGAAACGGCGGTTACACCGATGGTATTACGGGTAGTCTTAGGTTGCAGAAGGGCTGTGGAGAAGATAGCAGCGCGGTTATCGCTGGTATAAAGTACCACCTGCTCGTCCTTATCGAGGACTATACAAGCCTTTAAGGGGCTCTTATCGGAATAAGCGCCGGTCAGGCGGCGGCGGTTGGTTTTTGTTTCATAGGCATTAAGGGGAACTTTTGCGGCTTTTCCGTTTTCAAAGAAGAACAGCACAAAGCCTTTATAATCCCCAGGAAATACCACCTCAACAACGCCCTCACCGGGCTCCATACCAAGCTTTTGAGGGAGATAATCACCAAGAAGCGAAGCCTTGCCGTCCTCAAAGTCAGAAAGTCTTGCCTTATAACACTGGTACTGATCGGTAAAGACAAGTATTTCAGCCCGGTTAGAGGTTTCCTTGGACAGGCGCAACTTGTCGCCCTCCTTAAATTTCTGTGCGCCGGACATACGCAGGCTTTGGGGCGTGATTTTCTTAAGATAGCCTTCCTTGGAGATGAACACAGTAACAGGATAATCGGGAATATCCTCGGCAGGATCGTCCTGTTCCACTTCATCGGCCTGATAAACGATTTCCGTTCTTCTGGGTTTACCGTGCTTTTCTGCCACTTGCTTCAGCTCGCTGATGATCACATTGCGAAGTTTGCGTCCGCTGTTGAGCGTAGACTGCAGGTCAGCAATTTCCTCTTCCAGCTGGGAGATCGCCTTTGTCTGCTTCAGGATATATTCCTTGTTGATATTGCGCAGCTTGATCTCCGCCACATAATTGGCCTGAATTTCATCAATGCCAAAGCCAATCATCAAATTGGGGATAACTTCACTTTCCAGTTCCGTTTCCCGGATAATACGGATCGCTTTATCAATATCCAGGAGAATCCGCTCCAAGCCTTTGAGCAGGTGCAGTCTCTCTTCCTTTTTTTGGATTTGGAAGAAGATACGGCGGCGGACACACTCGATACGCCAAGCGGTCCACTCCTCTAAAATTTCACCCACGCCCATCACCCGGGGCATACCGGCAATGAGAATGTTGAAATTACAGGGGAAGCTATCCTGCAAGGGGGTCAGACGGAATAGCTTTTGCATTAGCTTCTCCGGCTCTACACCACGGCGCAGGTCAATGGTCAGCTTTAAGCCCTCAAGGTCCGTCTCATCACGCATATCGGCGATTTCTTTGATCTTTCCGGCGGTAATCAACTCATTGACCTTATCTAAAATGGCTTCGCTGGTCGTTGTATAAGGGATCTCGGTAATCTCAATAAGATTGCCGTTCTTTTCATAACGCCACTTTGCCCGAAGCTTAAAGCTACCCCGTCCACATTGATATATTTCCCTTGTTGACGCCTCGTCAAACAGCAATTCGCCGCCAGTGGAAAAATCCGGGCCGGGCAAGGTTTGGAGAATGTCGTGATCCGGGTCATTGATCAGGGCGATGGCGGTATTACACACCTCGGCTAAGTTGAAGGAACAGATATTGCTGGCCATACCAACCGCAATACCTTGGTTGGCAGAAACCAGTACATTGGGGAATGTAGTGGGAAGCAGACTGGGTTCTTTTTGGCTAGAATCGTAATTATCCACCATATCCACGGTATCAAAATCAATATCCCGGAAAAGCTCCGTGCAGATGGAGTCCAACTTTGCTTCCGTATATCGGGAGGCGGCGTATGCCATATCCCGGGAGTAGACCTTACCGAAGTTGCCCTTGGAGTCCACAAATGGGTGCAGTAATGTCTCGTTGCCCTTGGCAAGACGGACCATGGTTTCATAGATTGCCGCATCACCGTGGGGATTCAGCTGCATTGTCTGACCTACAATATTGGCAGACTTTACCCGTTTGCTCCCCAAAAGACCCATTTTATACATCGTATACAGCAGTTTTCTGTGGGAGGGCTTAAATCCGTCGATTTCCGGGATAGCACGGGAGACGATGACGGACATTGCATAGGGCATATAGTTGATTTCCAAGGTCTCGGAAATAGCCTGTTCGGTGGTAGAGCCTACAAGACCTACCACGTGATCGGTATTTACCTTTTGCTGAGTCTGTTCCGGTTCTTTCTTTTTTCGTGCCATATTGCACCTCTCTTAGGAAATATCAGCAAGTTCCAAATACTTGGCGCCGTTTTCCGCAATAAAACTCTTACGCTCAGACAGATTATCGCCGAGCAAGATGTCAAAATAATGGGAAGTCCGTTCCCCATCCTCTGGCATTACCTTGATAAGGCGCCGGGTTTCCGGATTCATTGTAGTCATCCACATCATTTCCGGGTCGTTCTCGCCAAGACCTTTGGAGCGCTGGATGGTGGGCTTCTTGCCCTCCAGGTCCGTTCGCAAAATACGGGCCTTCTCGGCTTCGTTATATGCAAACCAGGTCTTGTCCTTATAGGTGATCTCAAACAGTGGAGACTCTGCAATATATACATAACCGTCCCTAATCAGCGTAGGACAAAGCCGATAGAGCATTGTTAAAATCAAGGTGCGAATCTGGAAACCGTCCACATCTGCGTCCGTACAGATTACAACCTTGTTCCAGCGGAGGTTATCAATATCAAAGGAGGATAGTTCCTTTGCTTTTTTGCCCTCAATCTCAACGCCGCAGCCAAGGACTTTCATAAGGTCTGTAATAATGGGAGATGCAAAAATCTTGTTATAGTCCGCCTTCAGGCAGTTGAGGATCTTACCGCGGACCGGCATAATGCCCTGGAACTCCGCATTCCGAGACTGCTTGACGCTACCCAATGCAGAGTCGCCCTCGACGATATACAGCTCCCGCTGGGCTGGATCCTTACTGCGGCAATCCACAAATTTCTGCACCCGGTTGGCAATGTCGATCTTGGCAACCAAGTTCTTTTTAATATTGGTCTTCGTCTTTTCCGCGCTTTCCCGGGCGCGCTTGTTAATGAGGATCTGCTCAGCAGCCCGGTCCGCTTCCTGTTTGTTCTCCAAGAACCATACCTGAAGCTGATCCTTGAAAAATGCTGTCATTGCCTCCTGGGTAAATTTGGAATTGACAGATTTTTTCGTCTGGTTTTCAAAACAGCCAATGGTGGAGAAACAGTTGGTTACCAATACAAGACAGTCCTGAATGTCCTGATAGATAATCTTATTTTCGTTCTTTGTGTACTTGTTGTTATCCCGCAAGTACTTATCAAATGCAGCGGTAAAGCCGGAGCGTACAGCACGGTCAGGGCTGCCGCCATATTCCAGCCAAGAGGAGTTATGATAGTATTCCACGTGGCTTAATTGCTTGCTGAAGCAGAACGAGGTGGTAATCTTCAGCTTCATCTCCGGGCGGTTTTCCGCATCCCGGCCCCGGCGCTCCGCCTCCCAAAATACGGGCATAGTAAAGGCATTATCCCCTACCATTTCCTCGATATACTGGCGGATGCCGTCAGAATAGCAAAATTCCTCTTCCTCGAACTTCTTGCCGACCTGATTGCGGAATTTGAACAAAATTCCTTTGTTTACCACTGCCTGACGGCGAAGAACATCCCGGTAGTATTCCGCGGGGATGTTAATATCCGTAAAGACAAGTGGGTCGGGCTTCCAATGAAACAGTGATCCGGTTTTGCGGCCACGGTCTGTGGGTTCTTTCTTGAGGCCTCCCTTATTGCGACCCTTTTCAAAATGCAAATCGTAGCGGAAGCCATCCCGGCGGATGGTTGCGTCAAAAAACTCGGAAGCGTACTGGGTGGCGCAAGAGCCCAAGCCGTTTAAGCCCAACGAGTATTCGTAGTTTTCGCCGTTCTCACCGTACTTTCCGCCGGCATACATTTCGCAGAAAACAAGCTCCCAGTTATAGCGCTTTTCTTTCTCATTATAGTCAACAGGGCAGCCACGGCCAAAGTCCTCTACTTCCACAGAAAGGTCTTCATACCGGGTTACAATAATGGTATCACCGTGGCCTTCACGGGCTTCGTCGATTGCGTTGGAGAGAATTTCAAATACCGCGTGCTTACAGCCTTCCAGATCATCAGAACCGAAAATAACTGCCGGGCGTTTCCGAACACGCTCCTCACCCTTAAGCATAGAAATACTGGAGTTGCCGTATTGTTCTTTCACTGTTTTCGCCATCTCAACATACCTGCCAATATCTACATAATTACACAAGTTTATTATACCCGCCAAGAGGAATAAAGTCAACCAAATTTGCCCAGCAGGACGCAAAAGAGAGGTGCAGATTGCACCTCTCTTAAATATTATCCTCATAAAACTGGCGATAAGCTGTAGGCAGTGCCGCGGTGGCTTTGATTTCTTCCCGGGTCAGCCAGGTGTAGCCTTCACAGCAGGTAGCAGCTTCCAGGTAAATGCCGCGCATTTTCCAGGTGATATGGGTAAAAATATGGCTCTTTTCCACCTCATAAAGGAGGTTATTGACGGAAAAGCCCAACTCCCCTGCCCTGTCTGCTGCAGCCTGACCGGACAGGGCTTCCGGCACGTCGGGAAACTGCCAAAGGCCTGCAAGGAGGCCCTTATCCGGCCGTTTTGTCAGCGCCATACGGTCGCCGCAGGTTACGATAAATACCGTTCTCTCTTCCCCCCTGCGCCCCCGCTTAGGTAAGCGCACAGGAAGCTCTGTGGCTCTGTATTTACCCTTACAAAAGGCCTGACAGGGGCATTTTTCACACACCGGGGGTCTGTTCGGTCCACAGAGGGTCGCGCCAAGTTCCATCAGCGCTTGGGTAAAATCTCCTGCATCGTCAGGATAGATTTCTCTGAGGTTTTTCTCTGTTTCCGCCTTAAATTTTGGCGTGTCCACCGGTCTGTCGTCGTCCGTCAATCGGGCGATTACCCGGAAGACATTGCCGTCCACTGCCGGAGTTGGTTTATCAAATGCAATGGAGCAAATTGCTCCGGCGGTATAAGGCCCAATACCGGGTAGCGCCAACACCGCTTTGTGGTCTTTAGGAAAGGTTCCGTTGTGGGTGGATATGATCACATTCGCCGCCTTTTTCAGGTTCCGGACACGGCTATAGTAACCAAGCCCTTCCCAAAGCTTGTGGAGCACCTCATCGTCCGCCTTCGCCAGATCGCCAACGGTGGGCAGAGCTTCCAAAAAACGAGCATAGTAGCCACGGACAGCCTCTACCCGGGTCTGCTGGAGCATAATTTCCGATAACCAAATGTGATAAGGATCCCGATCCTCCCGCCAGGGCAAATCTCTCTTATTCTCTCTATACCAGGGTAGCAGTGCATCTGGAAGCTGCTTAAAAACATCTTTCATGTTACACCCTACCCGCATTTCCCTTTTTCCGTAATATTACCATACAGAAAAGGGTCAGCGCCAAGCCGACAGCGGCAAAGATCAGCCAAGAAAGAATTGTTATATTCCAACCGTGGATTTCTGAAATCACCGCAAACAGGTAGGTTGACATAGCGCTGCCTACGTAGGTTGCAGAATTGACAAGGCCGGCATAAAAAGAAATATTATTCTTTCCGCCCAATAGCTCCGGTAAATAATAAGTTTGCAAAGCATTCACCATATGCAGTCCACCGCTGGCAATGGCGATAAATACCGTTGACATAAGCATAGAATTCACGCCGGATAAGGAAAGAAGAAGCAAAAACGCGACTGTAACACCGAAGCTTAGTCCTATGGCAGCAAAAACATCCCGCTTCATCAGCACCAGAATGCGGTACACAAGAATGTCAAGAAGCATATGCGCCAATGGAATTACAACACCAATGAGGATGGACACGGTGCTTTCCAGCTTAAAGGTTTCCGACATAAAAGTAGGCATCCAGATGGTAATACCGTCCTTGAGAATGCCAAGAACCGCAATACTACCCAAAATCATAGGCAGTAGTCTCCAGGCAGGACGACGCTCTGTGGGTCTTTGCGTTGCATTCTTCTCACGAGCAGGGGCGAAAGAAACATTTTTCAGCAGCGAACCCGACAGCACCAGCCACAGGGTAGCTGTTACCACCGCAAATCCCGACGCAATTGAGAACACGGACTTCCAACCGGACAGCTTAATGATAAGCGGAGATACCAGGTAAACAGAGACCGTCGCCACCGCGCAGCTTGTACCAATCAAGGGCATTAAGCGATTGTAGTCCTCCTCGCTCAGCGCATTAGAGCAAATCTTCACAAGAGGCGGCCACATCATTGCCTGAGCAATGCCGTTTATACCCCAAACGATAGTCATTATTGGAATTGCAGGCGATACAAAAGGCATTATGATATTACACACAGATGCAACCAGCAAGCCGCCGAAAATTAAAAGTCTGGGAGATATACGATCCCCGAGATACCCGCTGAGAAGCTGACCTGCACCGTAAGTGATAAAAAGCGCCGTTGTGATCGGTGCAGCTGCCGTTTTTGTAATACCTTCCGCCTGCAGAAATTCCACGAGTACCGCGCCAAAATTCAAGCGGGTAATATAGCTGGAAAAATAGACCAGCCAACCAAGGATGCTCAGCATCCGAATGCTCTTTTTGTCCGTTAATTTGTTTACCATTAAAATTCACGACCTAAAGCTTTGATTTTCCTTTATTTTAGCACCGTTTTTCTTCTCTTGTCAAGAACAACGCACCCCTAAACGGGGTGCGTAAACCAATTAATTTGCTGTTAAACTTCTGATATACCGATCTAACTGCATTTGGTTTTTAATGACGGTTACTTTTTGCGGGTAGTTTTTGATCACATTTCGGTAGCGTTCTTTTGTCTGTCTTGTACGGCCTTTCCAAAGGATCCATTTCATAAATTCGAGGTCAAATTTCTCGTTACAGCCCTCTGCCATATCCGGGCGGGTTTTATTAGCATAGACCTTCGACCGCCGCCAAGCCCGGTAGAAGCAGGAAAAGCGGTTAAACAGAAGTAAAATAATCACATCCGCTTCTTCCATACGGCGGTCGAAAGACAGTTTAGAATAATTGCCATCAATGACCCAGGAATCGTGAATGTCCATAAAAACCTGCGTCATTTTCTTTTTTACAGCATCGCTACGAATTTCCCAGTTTGGCTTAAACTGTACCGCATCGAAATGGAGAACTGCTATATTATATTTTTCGGCAAGCTTTCGGGCTAATGTGGATTTTCCGGAACCGCTATAGCCGATAATTGCGATTTTCATAGACTTACCTCGCAAGGTTTGATTTCCTTTATGCTAACACAAAAACCGTTGTAGTTCAACAAAAAAAGCAGATACCCGTTAGAGTATCTGCATTTTATATCTTAATGGTTAAGGATAAATTCCTTCGTTCTGGGGTGGAAGCACAAATACAGCATCGGCGCAAGGGAGAGAACACAGCCGGCAGTGCATACCAAATACAGCGGAAATACATCTCCCAACAGTCCGTAAATCACCGCAGAAAGCGCTGAGCCGCCGGTAGATGCCGATTGGACGAAGCCCAGAATTGCACCCCGGTTTTCCTCCGGCAGCGCCAGCATTAAAGAGGCATTAAACACGGTATTTCCTGCGCAATTGAGGATAAAGCCCATAAACGCAAAAATACAAAGGGGCAGAAAACCAGCCGACAAATAGGCAACTCCTAAAAATACCTCCGAGCAGGAAAAGCCTATCGCCATAACCCAAAAGCGGGTTTTGGGGCTTAGCTTTAATGCACCCAGTAACACAGCGCCAACCAAATATGCCGCAGTACATACGGACATAAGATAGCCGTACATATCCACAGAAAAGCCTTTTTCCAGACAAAACGGTAACGCTAAGGTCATTGATCCCGCGCTGATGAGATTAAGGAGCAACGCAAAGGGTACAAACAGCCGCAGGCAGGGCTCTTCAAAAATGGTTTTGACTGCCACCTTGGAATCCCGTAACACAGTCTTTACAGATACCGTTTCCCCCTGCTGTACCGTTTTGGGGACATGGATAAACATCTCCGAAATGGCAGAATAAAGATTGCTGAGTCCATTGATAATCACAATCAGCGGCACACCGAAAAACGCCACCATCAGGCCACTAAATGCCGTTCCCACCATATTGATAGCCGCATTTATACTGGAGAATATGGATTGTCCCCGTGTCATATCGTCCCTGGGAATAATATCGAGCATCAGCGTACTGGCAGCCGGGGAATAAAATACGCTGCCCATAGCCGCAAGAAAAGCCGCAATCAGCACGCCTGGTACATTCAGCTTCCCCATATAGGCAAGCACACCAATGGTCAGCATAACGATGCTCTGCAGTAGATCCATACAAACAAGCACCCATTTTCGGTTGCATTTATCCACTATGCTGCCGCTAAAGGGCGACAGAAACATCGTAACAAACATAGAGATAGAGGACATAATGCCCATAAGGCTGTTGGAGCCGGTCTGTTCATAAACCCAGTAGCCAATAGCAACGCTGTACATAAGGTCGCCAATGGTACTGACAGCGCTGCCCTGTAAAAGGAGTATGTAATCTTTATTCCATAGTTTTCTCTTCATTGCGCCTCTCCCGGTAGATTTTTCCTCATTGTAGCAACTACAGGAAGGGATGTCAAGAAATGGTAGGTTGATTGCGGTCAACTGTCGGTTGGTGATAGCCGAAAGGGGGAGCGATGCGACCGCCGCCAATTCCTCCTTGTCATTCTGAGCGAGCAAAGCGAGTCGAAGAATCCGTTTTCCTTTCGCTCGTAAGGCTGGTATGCCGAAAGGGACTCATCAATCAAGGTAGCCACCAGTGTTTGCACTGGTGGCAGCAATATGCCACCGGCATATTGCATTTAACATCTTCGAGTCCCTTTGGCGTAAAAAAATAAAGGACACCATTTGGTGTCCTTTATTTTTTGGTACGCCGAAAGGGACTCGAACCCCCGACCTACTGGTTCGTAGCCAGTCACTCTATCCAACTGAGCTATCGGCGCATAACGCTATTTTCAAGCGCTTGGATATGATAGCACAGAACTTTCCAAATTGCAAGTACTTTTTTCCCAAAATATAAAATTTTTTTAGAAACCGGTATAACTGCAATTTTCCCTCTTGTATTTTACATTTTATGCGGTTATAATAGCAAAGATAATTGTTACAGGAGGTCATATTATGGCTGTTAAGATTGAAAAAGATACGATCATCGGTGATGTGCTGGATATTGCACCTCAGGCGGCTCCCCTGTTCTTCGCTATCGGTATGCACTGCTTGGGATGCCCCTCTTCCCGTGGCGAGACCGTCGAAGAAGCCTGTATGGTTCACGGCATTGAGTGCGAGCCTTTTTTGGCTCAGCTGAACCATTTCCTGGAAGCTTACGAAGCTGACCAGGCAGCAAAAGCTCAGAACTAAAACCGGCTGTGCCATCCCGTTTGCCGGGGTGGCACAGTTTGCATTATTGGTTGAGTGAACAATTTATGGATATAAAACTATCTCCCAGATTGCAGATATGTGCCGGATTTGTGCATCCCGGAGATCGGGTGGCTGACGTGGGTTGCGATCACGGGTACTTGGGCATTTACCTGTTAAAAAAGAATATCGCTTCCTATGTCTTTGCTTCCGATATTAACCCCGGACCGTTGGCAAGTGCTGTAAGAAATGGTGAGAGATACGGAATTTCGGATCGGATTTCCTTCCATTTATCGCCCGGCGTCCGGGATGTACCCCAGGATTTTGATACAATGATCTGTGCCGGGATGGGTGGAGATACGATGATCTCTATTTTGGAGGAGGCCCCTTGGCTGAAAAGTCGTCAGTACCGGCTGATCCTGCAATGCCAAAGCAAGACCCCCATGCTTCGGCAGTATTTGTCGGATGGCGGCTGGCGGATCACAGAGGAGACCGTTTTACGGGATGGGCGTTTTTTATACACCGTGATGGAGGTTTATTGGCAGCCGGACTATCCTCGCCTGACAATGTCTGAAACCTATTTCCCTCCTGCCCTGCTGGAAAATCCCTCATCGGAATTGCCGGCATATTATAAGTGGGTAACTGACGGACTACGAATCTCTGCGGCTTACAAAGACGATATGAAACCAATTTTAGATACTCTGGAAGCGTTATCCCAAGAACCGGAACTTCACTTTTTACAGGAGGAACGATAATGGTAACCGTACAGGATATTATTGATTTAATGGAATCCATATCCCCCACTGTCCTCAAGCAGGATTGGGACAATATAGGTCTAAACTGTGGCAAGCGCAGTTCTGGGGTGAAAAAGGTGCTGGTCGCCCTTGATCCGTTTGAACACGTTTGCAAAGAAGCTGCCGACTGGGGTGCGGATTTACTTTTAACACATCACCCCCTCATCTTCCGTCCGTTGCCTATGGTTACAGACGATGCCGCTATCACCCGTGGGCTTATGATTTTGGTGCAAAACGGAATCAGCCATTTCTGTGCGCACACGAATTTAGACAGTGCTGCGGGCGGTGTCAACGATGTATTAGCAGAAACCTTGGGATTAGCGAGCATCTCCCCTGTGGCAGAAAACCACTGGAATATGCTCCGTTGTGGCGAAGTACCTGAACGGAGTCTTACGGATTTTTTGGAAACTGTTAAGGAAAAGCTTCACGCACCCGGTCTAAGGTACTGCGATGCAGGCAAACCTGTGCGTAAGGTCGCAGTAGGCGGCGGTGCTTGCTCCGGTGGACTGTTTGATGCACTATGCGCTGGCTGTGATACCTTTGTAACCTCCGATATAAAATACAATGAATTCTGGGATGCTTATGAGCAGGGTCTTAACATCATTGACGCAGGCCATTTTTATACAGAAAATCCTGTAGTGCCTATTTTAGCCGCAAAAATCTCCTCCGCTTTCCCGGAACTGGAAGTGAAAATTTCGGAAAGCCACGCGGATTGTATGAAATACTATTGATTTTTGCCACCGTTAGTGGTAAAATATCGGGGAAATTTTTAGAAATATCTTTGAAGGGAAGAAACACATATGTCCGGACATTCCAAATGGCATAATATTCAAAAAACTAAGGGCGCACAGGATGCCAAGCGCGCAGCCGCTTTTACCAAGATCGCCAAGGAGCTGATCGTGGCTGTTAAGGAGGGCGGCGGCATTACCGACCCCGCTAATAACTCCCGCCTTGCCACTGTTATTACCAAGGCAAAGGCAGCCAATATGCCCAATGATAATATCAAGCGCTGCTTAGAGAAGGCTTCCGGTGCCGGCGGCGGCGACAGCTATGAAAGCATCACCTACGAAGGCTACGGTCCCGGCGGCGTTGCTGTGATCGTAGAAACTATGACTGACAACCGTAACCGTACCGCAGGCTCTATGCGCCACCACTTTGATAAATTCGGCGGCAACTTGGGCGCATCCGGCTGCGTTTCCTGGAGCTTTGATAAGAAGGGCGTGCTGGTCATCGACAACGAGGACGGCGACTATGACGAGGAAGAAGTAATGATGGACGCTATGGATGCAGGCGCCGATGATTTTGAAGCTGAAGAAGATTGCTTCACCATCTACACACTGCCCGATGATTTCAACACCGTTGTTGAAAATCTTTCCAAGTACACCTTCGCTTCCGCACAGATTGAAATGGTTCCCCAGAACTATCAAAGATTAGAAGACGAGGAGCAGATCAAGCTGATGGAAAAACTCATTGACATTATGGAAGATGACGACGATGTGCAGAACGTCTGGCACAACTGGGAGCAGGAATAATTAAACAGTACGCCCCTGCTGATTCACAGCAGGGGCGTGGTCAACTATAACACCCGGGTGCTTAAGGCCAAAAGCACCCGGGTATAACATCATTTTTCTGCTACAAGCTTCTTGATTTCTGCCATTTCCTCGGCTGTGATGTCCTCACGGGAAAGGAGTGCCTTCATAAGGCCTACGATCTCCGGCTTATAATTATGGCAATAAATGGTGGTTGCAAAGTACTCCTCACGGGTAAGGGTCGGCGCAAAAGTACGGCCAAAGGTCTTGGTCCGTTTTATAAAGCCGGCTTCCCGGATTGCACCCTTACGCAAAAGGCCATTGAGCATGATGTGTACAGAGCTATCTTTCCAGGTCTTTTCATCCTGACGCGCTAAAAGATCGGAACGGGAAAGCGGAGTCTCACTGTTCCACAGCACATCCATGATTTCCATTTCGCTTCTTGTCAGTTCCATAAATTACTCCTCCAGTTTTATACTGGCATAATTATACAAAAACGATATATTTATGTCAATATTTTTGTTGCATTTTGTTTAGTTATTTTATGTATTTTTTGGATTATTTTCAAGAAATCTTGGTTATTAAGAACATTTTCGACAATCAAGCAGGTAATCATTTCCAGTTATTTGCGATTGCTATAATAACGGCCGCAGTTTTTACTGCGGCCAAATGACTTACTTTTTGCGGAAGGATTTGCAGTCGGTGCACTGATCCATAGTGGGATTGGACTCGTGTGTGCCAACCAAAATCCGATCCAGAGAACAGTAATTTGCCTCATCGCAGTGATATGCGCACTGAGAAACAGTACATTCAATACACTTATTTGCCTTGCAGTTCATTTTGCGCCCTCCTTTTTGTCGTGATAGGCTTAGTATGTACAAAAGAAGAAAATCCATTCTATTTTCCTTCTCCAATCATTGACAATCGACTGCTCTGTGAGTATAATAGTACGCGGAAAAAGACGAAATTCCAAATATACATTATAAAAACGTTCATTTCGTTATTAAGGAAAGGAAAAATTGCTATGATCTACAGTGCAGAAGTACAGCATATGTGCTCCGTGGCCAAGGGTGCTTATCATGGCCCCGCTCCCATCCCCGAAGAGGGTAAGTGGGTTCAGGTCAAGGAAATTAAGGATGTCAGCGGTTTCACCCACGGCATCGGCTGGTGCGCTCCCCAGCAGGGCTGCTGCAAGCTGACCCTGAATGTTAAGGAGGGCATCATTGAAGAAGCCCTGGTCGAGACCCTGGGCTGCTCCGGTATGACCCACTCCGCCGCTATGGCTTCCGAGATCCTCATCGGCAAGACTTTGCTGGAAGCTCTTAACACCGACTTGGTATGTGATGCTATCAACACCGCTATGCGGGAGCTGTTCCTGCAGATCGTTTACGGCCGCAGCCAGTCTGCATTCTCCGAAGACGGTCTGGCAGTGGGCGCATCCCTGGAGGACCTGGGTAAAGGTCTGCGCAGCCAGGTAGGCACTATGTTTGCCACCAAGGCTAAGGGCCCCCGTTATCTGGAGATGGCAGAAGGCTATGTTACCCGCATCGCTCTGGATGAGGACAACCTGATCACCGGTTATGAATTCATTAACCTGGGAAAGATGATGGACTTCATCAAAAAGGGCGACGATGCCAACGAGGCTCTGAAGAAGGCAAAAGGCTCTTATGGCCGCTTTGCTGATGCCGCCAAGTACATCGACCCCCGCCACGAATAAGAGGAGGACACGAAAATGGCTTTGTTTGAAGGTTACGAAAGAAAAATTGACAAGATTAACGGCGTCCTCGCTCAGTACGGTCTGACTTCCGTTGAGGAGTGCCGTGAGCTGTGCCAGGCCAAGGGCTTCGATCCCTACGAAATCGTAAAGGGCATTCAGCCCATCGCTTTTGAAGATGCCGCCTGGGCATACTGCGTTGGTGCTGCCATTGCTATGAAGAAGGGCGTTAAGAATGCTGCTGAGGCCGCCGAAGCTGTCGGCATCGGTCTGCAGGCTTTCTGCATCCCCGGCTCTGTTGCTGAGGATCGCAAGGTCGGTATCGGCCACGGCAACCTGGGCGCAATGTTGCTGCGGGATGAGACCAAGTGCTTTGCTTTCCTGGCAGGCCACGAGTCCTTCGCCGCTGCTGAAGGCGCTATCGGCATTGCCCGTTCTGCCAACAAGGCTCGTAAAGAGCCCCTGCGGGTTATCCTGAACGGTTTGGGTAAGGATGCCGCGCAGATCATCTCCCGAATCAACGGCTTTACCTATGTAAAGACCCAGTTTGATTACTACACCGGCGAACTGAAGATCGTTGAGCGTATCCCCTACTCCAACGGTGAGCGCGCTGCCGTTAACTGCTACGGCTGTGATGACGTTCGTGAGGGTGTTGCTGTTATGCGCTATGAGGGTGTTGACGTTTCCATCACCGGTAACTCCACCAACCCCACCCGCTTCCAGCATCCTGTTGCCGGCACCTACAAGAAGGAGTGTATGGAGCAGGGCAAGAAGTACTTCTCTGTTGCTTCCGGCGGCGGCACCGGCCGTACTCTCCACCCCGATAATATGGCTGCAGGTCCCGCTTCTTACGGTATGACCGATACTATGGGTCGTATGCACGGCGATGCACAGTTTGCAGGTTCTTCCTCCGTCCCCGCCCACGTGGAAATGATGGGCTTCCTGGGCGCTGGTAACAACCCGATGGTTGGTATGACTGTCTCTGTTGCTGTTGCGATTGAAGAGGCTCTGAAGTAATCCGATTTCCTAAAAAAGTGGCTTCTGCAAAAGCAGAAGCCACTTTTCCGTTTGCGAAAAAGACACATCACTTTCAGAAGCTGCAAGGTGATGTGTCTTTTGGATTAAGCTTTTACCTTTTTGGCGGCTATCATTCCGGGCAAATACCAGCACATCAGATAAAGAATGATGACAGGAATTGCAAGGAAGAAATACCAATAGTCATAGGGAAGAATGGAATAGAACAGGTCAAGGACAGGATTGGCAAAATCCTTTGAGTAAATGGAAAACATATAGCTAACCTTAATAACCTCACCGTTAAAATCCAAAAACTGCGCACTATTTATTGCAAGGTTAATCAGGTGAATAATGGTATACGCGCTAAAAGTAATCAAAAGGGTTGATTTAATACACTTATGATCAAGCTTTGCAAGACCGAGGGCAAACATCATAATCGGAATGCCTACCTCCAGCACGTGAGGAAAGTAAAAGAAGTTGAAAGGCCAGCCGAAAAGAACCATTTGCTGGGAGCTGTACGGCAAGGCAACAAGCGCAAATAACGCGCCAAAGGACCACAGGAGCAGTAGGTTGCAAAGCTTTTTATTCTTTGTCCAGACCGCAAACGGCAAGATCGTTCCGTTTAGAGAACACAAATGCAGAGGCAGGTATTCAAGAGGTCTTCCCCAAGTTACAAGGTTATAGATAATCGTTGACCAACCGGCAAAGGACAATATCCCGAGAACAATATGCTGCGTTCTTTTAGCTGTCCTTTTCAGCGCAAGAAAAATAATCACATTGATAATAACGGCGGCAATCAGCGTAGCTATATGAACCGGACCAAAAAATCCCCAAAGCGGCATAATGATCTCCTCTAATTGTTAACATTTATTAATTGAATTGTAACTGAAACTCAATATTTGTCATTATATCATCACATAGCTTATTTGTCTATCCCAAAAAACAAAATAACCGGGAAACCACGACAAATCAACATTGATCGTCTTGACAAGCAATGCACGCTACAGTACAATTATTGGAATAATATACATATTATGACAATTATCATTATGGGAGGTGAAATAATGAATAAGATTATTGCGACTGTTTTGGCTGTACTGACTTGCGTATGCGCCATTTCCTGCGTTGTTTGCGTAACAGCTACTGTTGCAGGCAGCGCAAATTCCTCTGCCGGCGATGAAGCCCTGATTGGTCGCTGGGATTTTGAGAAAATGAATGTCTTTATGGCCTTCAACGCAGACAATACCGGCAGAATAGGCTCCATTGATAATGAAGAAAACGGTGCGGATTTCCGCTGGTCCTATGATGCTGAGGCAGATGTCTATGCTATCTATATGGACGGCAAGGCTTATGTATATTACGGCAAGCTGGACTCTGACGGCAACTGGGTCTATAACGGCGAAACCGGTACAAAGAAATAATCTGCCAGGACTTCCGGGATTTCCCGGGAGTCCTTTTTTCGGCGAAAGTTGACACAAATCCCGAATAATGATATAATTCCCCCATTATAATAAGGAGGTATCCCCTATGGCCTTATCCCCTGCCGAAATTCAAAAATGGAGCAAAAAACGCTGGATCATTCTGATTGCCAGCTGTCTTATTAACTTATGTATTGGCTGTATGTATGCCTGGAGCAGTCTGTCTGCTCCTATGGCTGCGGAGCTGAAGGCTGACCTGTCATCTGTGTTTTCCATCGCCAACGGCATCAGCTTTATCACGATGATTATCGGCGGTATTTGGAACGACAAGAAAGGTCCGCGCTATGTTATGCTTACCGGCAGTGTAATGTTTGCCTGCGGTATGTTCTTCAGCGGCTTTGCTCAGAGTGTAACCCACCTGATTCTTTCCTTCGGTCTGCTTGTGGGTCTTGGAAACAGCTTTATTTACGGCTGCACCATCAGCAACACCATAAAATTCTTCCCCGATAAGCGAGGAATGGTTGGCGGTCTGACTACTGCTTCCTACGGCATCAGCTCCGTGATCATTGCGCCGCTGGCGGATTGGATTTGCGGCCTTGTGGGTGCGCGAGCCACCTTTATGATTCTGGGCGTAGTTTTTGGCGCTATCGTCCTTGCCGGTTCTTTTGTAATGCAGAAATGCCCTGCAGGCTATCTGCCGGAAGGCTTTGTGCCTCCTGTTCCGGTAAACGCAAAGAAGGTGGAGGACAAAACCCCTCTGCAAATGCTGAAAATGCCGGTATTCTATGTGATGCTCATTATGCTCACCTGCGGCGGTACATTCGGTCTGATGATTATCTCCAATGCCAAAGGCTTGGCGCTGAATATGGCAGGTGTGTCTATGTCCACCGCTACCCTGTTCGTTTCGGTTTTGTGTCTGTTTAACACCGCCGGTCGGCTGGTTGCAGGTACACTCAGCGATAAGCTGGGACGGATCAACACCTTAACAGCTGCAATGGCAATGGCGCTGGTAGGTCTTGGGGTGCTGTATATTTGCGGAATGACCGGTTCTGTAGTGCTTCTTGCTATCGGACTTATGGTAATCGGTGTCTGCTTTGGCACGTTTATGGGCGTGTTCCCCGGCTTCTGTACCGACCAGTTCGGTACAAAGTATAATACCGTTAATTACGGCATTATGTGGATCGGCTTCTCTCTGGCAGGTATTGTTGGCCCTATGGTTCTCTCCACCATTTACGCAAATGCCGGCTCTTACCAAGGCGCATTTTTGATTGCCATCGGCATTGCGGTGGTTGGTCTTATTTGCAGCTTTATTTACAGAAAGCTGGTTAAACAATAGCAAAAATGAGCTGCAAATGCAGCTCATTTTTTACATTTGACTTGCAAATGCTCTAATCTCATCTTCTGTCAACTCTGTAACGAGAACATGACCGGCATCATACCTAGTTCCCTTACCTTCCGGAATTAAACTTAAAAATTTGTAATAATCCATCGTGCAAAATATTTTATCCGTTCCATCAATTAACAATGTGATAAGCCATCGCTTACACACTACAGGCTTTCTCGTTTTAGGATCAATCATACCAAGGGGCACCCTGGGTTGATTAGGAAAAACAGCAGGCAAATTATTCTTAAAGAAGTATGTGCCAATGATACCATCGTCATCTTCGTAGAACTTGGGTCCGGCAAAATATATATCCATTGACTGCTTTTCGTGGAGCCAACTAGAATAGCTGTCAGGATTCTCTAAAAACATAGCCGCTTCTTCTTTTCCTATTACCAGCGGTAACATTGTGGAATACAGTGTAAGATCGTCACTTTCTCCGCTAATTATCTGCTCCGAAAACTGTTTGAGAATTCTATAATTAAAATTGATCATATCAGGCAGACTTGCCATAAACACATCCAGGTGTAAACGATTTCCGTCAACGATCAGCTTTCCATCCCAATATTTAACAATTCGTTCTACCGTGTCGAAAAAGTCTTTCAGTTCCCTAGGAGTGCTGGGATGCGGCAGTTGCAAAGCAATCTTTTTTGTCTCCCTTGGGTTCCATAAAACGCTAAAACCGCGACCAATACCTTTCGGATTATAAGCAACAAAATCCCTTTCACCAAGCTCTCCAATCTCAGGTTGGTCGTTCACAAAATTTACATAATGCAAATTCTCTCCGAGAATAACCTCTAAGGGCATTTGCTTGTTACGGAAAAACTTTTGTCTTATCTCAACATCAATTGACATAGTAGGCTCCTTCCCTATATTGAAAGCGGTATGAACACTGCCAGTATTTATACTATAACACGGAAAAAAGCAATTTCAATTCTTCAGTTAAATAATTAACAAAAAGGAGCTGCTTTCGCAGCTCCTTTTATTTGGCATTATGTGTGGGAAAATCAATAGAACTTTCTCTTGTTCTTACGGGCAGCTTCAGACTTCTGCTTACGCTTCAGGCTGGGGCTGACATAATGCTCGCGCTTCTTAACCTCAGCGATAACGCCCTCCTTAGCACAGCTACGCTTAAAACGACGCAGAGCGCTCTCCAGAGATTCGTTCTCCTTTACGCGAATTTCAGACATTGATTTCCCTCCCTCCGATGTCATCCGGCTTAATCCAGGATGCTTTCAGGGCCAACACGGCTTGATTATTATACCCATTCCTACAAGAATTGTCAAGCACGATTTCGATGATTTTGCAAAATTGT
>SVKZ01000027.1 GCA_015068165.1 Oscillospiraceae bacterium | reverse complement strand
CTTCCGATCTTAATCGCCGCGGCGTGCCATCCGATATACTGCCCGGGCAAAGGCAACCAGAACACTGCCGGTAAATTCGGGGTTAGAGTCTAATGTCAGCTTAAACTCCACGACCTGATTGTTGCCGTTCCCGGTCTTTCCCGTCCGGATCACGCTACCACCGTGGGGAAGCGCTCTGTGCTGTGCGCGCATTTCGTCCATTGTAATAAAAGTAACCGTGGTATCATAGTCAGCAAAATAGCCGGGCATTGTAACAATCTGACGGCGGATTTCCGCTTGATCAGCACCGTCAGCGGCCACTACATAACACTCCCGCAGGTGCTTGTCCCGGGTGCTCAGCACAGGATTCTCACCGCTACGGACACGGTTCATCGCATCCTCGACAGGTACAGTATACTGTCTGGCATCCAAAACGCCGGAAATCCGGCGAATGGCATCAGAATGGCCCTGAGAAACGCCTCTGCCCCAGAAAGTATAGTCGTTCCCCTCGGGCAAAATTGCACTGCCGTATAAACGATTCAGCGAGAACATCCCAGGATCCCAGCCACAGGAAATAAGTGCAGTTGTAGCGCTTTTTCTTGCTACCGCATCCACTGCACTGTAATGTGCAGGGATACTGCTGTGATTGTCATAGGAGTCCACAAGGTGAAAATGCTCTGCCAGGGCAGGTGTCATTTCGGGCAGATCCGTAGCACTGCCGCCGCAAAGAATCATTACGTCGATTTTATCCTTCCAGGAAAGCACATCGCTTGTATGCACGACTGTAGCACTCTCTGTCTCGATCTTCAGGGTTTTCGGATCACGGCGGGTAAATACTGCCACAAGCTGCATATCCGGATTCTGCGCAATGGCAGCCTCCACACCACGGCCTAAATTTCCGTATCCATAAATTCCGATATTCATAGAAAATCCTCCGTAAATAGGATATATATGTTTACTTTATCAACCCCTGCTCCCGCATAAGAGACAGAAGATTTTCCTGATGTTCCTCTTCCATTTGTGTTAAAGGCAGACGAACGTAGTTTTCACAGTAGCCCATAGCCGCCATTGCTGCTTTTACCGGAATGGGGTTGACCTCACAAAAGAGCGCATTGATAAGGGGCAAGTACTTAAACTGCATAGCAGCACTGCCGGCAACATCGCCGTTAAAGAACTTATGGCACATCTGACTGGTTTCTTTCGGCAAAAGGTTAGAAAGCACGGAGATAACGCCGCTACCGCCTATCGAAAGGAAAGGCACGATCTGGTCGTCGTTGCCGGAGTACAGTGCAAGCTTGTCGCCGATCAGGCTGGCTGTTTCCACAGCCGCAGAAATATTGCCATTGGCCTCCTTAATGCCGCAGATGTTGGGATGGTCCGCCAAGGCGGCATAGGTCGATGGTGCAATATTTACGCCTGTGCGGGAAGGAACGTTATACAAAATAACCGGTTTTGTAGCCGCATTGGCAATTTCCGTAAACATTTGTATTAGGCCCTTTTGCGTTGCCTTGTTATAGTAAGGCGTAACAACCAACACCGCATCGTAGCCAATATCGCAGGCATACTGGGTCATATCAATGGCATAGGCCGTATCATTGGAGCCTGTACCGGCGATAGCTGGCACTCTTCCCGCAATCCGTTCAACAGCAAACCGAAGCACCTCCCGATGTTCCTCGTCCGTAAGGGTAGACGCCTCACCGGTAGTGCCGGCAATTACCAACGCATCAATGCCGGAATCAATCTGCCAGTCGATCAAGCGTCCAAACGCTTCGTAATTTACACCGTTTTTGTCAAGAGGTGTAACCAGCGCAGTTGCCGCACCACGAAAGATAGGATTTTTAGTCATAACCATTCTCCATTCATTGTTATTGTGCACCGAAGGACAAAGAAAAAAACGGCTACCGGACGGATAGCCGAAAATAATCGCAAATCAAAGCGGCCGCATTGGTATCCAGCCTTGTTTTCGATCCATAATAGCTCTCCGCTCTCGCGACAGCCACGGAAATATTCTCCCCGTGTCCAGGAAAGCGCACGCCTCGCTTTCCTTCGGCAGCGGCCCCTTTCCCCTGTGCAACGGATGCGACCCTTACACACAGGATACTGATAACAACTGCGCCTCTATCCTTTGGTATGAAATTTAATTAATAGTAACACAATCCCCCATAATAATCAATCTATTTTTCTTAAAAATACAGTTTTTTTGTGCTATATCATTTATTTTCCTTCTGCATAGACTGATACGGAGGTGTAGACCTATGAAAAAGCCTGTTTTTACCGGTGTATGTACAGCACTTGTTACCCCCTTTTGGGCAGGTGAAGTAAACTATCCGCTTGCCGAGCTTCTGTTACAACGGCAAATAGATGCCGGAATTTCAGCAGTTGTTCTTGCAGGCACCACCGGCGAAGCACCCACACTTTCCGATGAAGAAAAGATCACCCTATTTGCCAGATGCAAAGCATATGCCGGAAATGCCTGTACTATCATTGCCGGCACTGGCTCAAATTCTACTGCACACGCCATCGAGCTTAGCCGAGCGGCAGAAGCTGTCGGCGTCGATGCGTTGTTAGTTGTATCCCCATATTACAATAAGGCCACACCAGAGGGCCTTATTGCCCATTATCTTTCCGTTGCAGAGGCAGTAAACATTCCTGTTATTGTCTATAATGTACCCAGCAGAACTTGTACGGATATTCCGGTCTCCGTTTATCAGCGGCTATCTCTCCATCCAAATATTGTCGGTGTGAAAGAGGCAACTACGGATATTACGAAGATTACGGCGATTCGTACCGCCTGCGGTGATGACTTTGTCATTTGGTCCGGAAATGACGATCAGATTGTCCCCTGCACTGCTTTAGGTGGCAAAGGCGTAATTTCGGTTTTATCGAATGTTTACCCCGAAGCAACAAAAAAAATGACAGATTCAGCAATATGGGGCGACTTTGAGACCGCATCCGCAATGCAATGTAAACTACACCCTATTATCAAGGCACTGTTTTCAGAGGTTAATCCCATACCTGTGAAAGCGGCAATGGAAATATTGGGCTATGACTGCGGCGGTTGCCGTTTGCCCCTTTGCGATTTGTCAGGGGAACACAGGGCGCTTCTCAAAAGCCTTTTGAAAACTTAAAAACCGGGGCGATGCCCCGGTATTTTACTGCTTTCTTGCTAATGTATAGTCATCACCCTGACGGTAGTAGGGACAGTGGTTCTTTCCGGATGTCAGAAAACGGTACATTTCGTCCTCATCCAGGTCCATTATGCAAACATATTCATCAAACTCTTCGTCATAATCATAATACCAACAGGTATCGCATTCACTCCCCAAAACGACCCCTCCCTTACAGGTTGTTTAAGTATGCCAATGTATCGAAAGGACGTATTTTTTCATCCTTACGAAGGTACAACGGATGGTGAGGATGTCCCTTTTTACTCACAGAGCCAGCACAGTACCAGCTTGCGCCGTATCTATTACCAATCTCAAGCATATCCCGCAGACAGCCAGGCAGATAAGGTCTTTTTTCGATAATTGTTCCCCATGCCGCCCAAACGGCAGGCTTTTTCGATAAGGACAGCACATAAGAAAAAGCCTCCATATTCTCTTTATGGAGCTGTAAATTACAGCTTTGTTCCATATCATCCGGATTGGTTGCCCGCTGGGCATAGACGTTGAACATAATAAAACTGTCGAATCCGTTATTAAGCGCAATCCGTTCCACTGATTTGAGGGTATTGTCCAGATCTCCCGGCTTTGCGGTAGAGGGATTAATTCCTATACAAATCAAAGGATTTTTGCCACGGGTGCCGAGTATGTATCTGTATTCCGAGTAAAAATTAGGGGCATAAAGCCACTTTTTTATATCATACTCCGGATTCGGTGTATTCGCCGCCGCCAACGCCTCACGGAATGCAACTAACGCAAGCTGCGCGGTTGTACCCTGGGGTATATGCATTGTGTTTTCCTCCTCATTCCCAGATGACAACATCAACAGGAACATCAAATTCTTCTACCGGCAGATCATCTCGGATCTGAAAGTCATAACATAGGGCAACAGTGGGATGGTTGGGCTCGTCAGCCAAAAACCGATCATAAAAGCCGCCGCCATAGCCGATTCTATGTCCATCCGTATCAAAGGCAAGGCCTGGCATCAGCACAAGGGCATTTTTGTCTTCAGCCACCGGACCATCAGCGATCGGCTCAGGGATGCCGCAATACCCGGTTGCCACCTGTGAAAAATCCGTAATGTAAATGAAATTCATTTCCTCTCCGCAGACTTTGGGAACTGCAACCTGCTTCCCGTCCTTCATTGCCTGTGCAAGCAAGCTCCAAGTTCGAACCTCCTGGTTATACGGCAGATAGCCATAAATCGTCTTTGTACTTTTGTAGGGATCACTATTCAGGAATTTCTCGGAAAGCCGCTGACTGCGGGATATGATCTCTTCCTCAGTCATCGTATTTTTCATTTGGCGAATTTCCTTACGCAGTGTAGTCTTATCCATATCTTTCACCCGTTTTTTCTTTCATCTTAACAGCAATCCAACAAAAGTTCAAGCATGAAAAAAGGCGGTTACCCGCCCTTTTTTCCAGTTTCCGCAAACAACTGCTCTGAGCAGTACCGAATGATCGAGCTACGGGTTATAATGCCAATAAAAGTATCTTTATCATCTACAACCGGAACAAAATTCTGTGTACTTGCTCTCTGTACCAGGTCGTGCATATCCGTTGTAACGCGTATAGGAATATTATCCCGGCGTCGCTCTAACTCCGCGATCCGGCGAGCCTCTGCCTGACGCATATCCATATAACAAATGTTCTTCAGCGCCCAAAGCAGATCTCCCTCTGTAATAGTTCCTCTGTATTCACCTCTGCGATTTAGAATTGGAAGCGCCGCATAACCGGAGGCTTCCATTTTCTCTAATGCCTGTCTGATAGTGTAGTCGTCGTAAACAAAGGCGCACATTGCCTTTGGCAAAAGGAAAAATAAGACATTATTCATAAATATGTAGCATCCTTTCAGCAAGAGGGTATTTCCCACTTACTATTACATTATAGCATAGAATGCCAGAGGAATAATTAATTTTTTTGGAAATTTTCCATTAATGACCTCCAAATTTTCAGGTTCTATTTTGTGCAATATATACAAATGCAAACTTATACATTAAGGGCTGCACCGTTTGGTGCAGCCCTTGTTCTTACTGGTAGTATACGTACTTGCCAAAATAAGGATAATCCTCTATCAAATCAGAAAGTGTTGTTCGGGAACGAACACCGGGATCGTGAATTAGGAAACCACCGGCTTGCAAATTGCTTCCGCCGGTATATCCGTAAATAACTGCCCAATGCTGACCACCGCTTCGGTTTGTGAAACCGACAATAACCGGTTTCCCATCGCGGAGATATTTATAGATCGCTTCAAGATTCAATCCAGCAGTTACACCAATATAATTAGAGGGCCAGTACAGGCTTCCGGAGGATGTATAGCTAAGGCTTTTTGCCATCGTATCGGGATAGATTGTTTTCCCACGGCGATATGACTCTGACATAGCAAGGGCCGTTGTCGTACAGCCGATTTTCCCCATAGTTTGTCCGGAGTTGCCTAATGTTACCCAAGACCAACGGCTATCGGTCTGCTGAAAGTAAGGCACCGACAAAGATACTGCGCTGTAACTGTCATTAAATGACAGGTATTGCTTGCTGACATAGCCGGTTTTGGTACCGTTATACAGCACCTTGCTCCAGCTTCCCGATGATGACAGAACAACAATCTTCGTTCCACGCGCCAGGCTACCTATTCTTTTATAAGATGTACCTGCGCCGGATCTTACATTCAGGGGACTGTTATTGGTTGCAACAGACGCTGTAGAGCTGTCAGCCACTTTTATATAACTGCTATGGCAATATCCATATTGTCCCTGCCCATACTCCACATACCACCAGTTACCGATCTTGGAAAGGAGCGTTATATAACTGCCTTTACTCAGTCTTAATACAACACTGGATGATGTGGATGCACTGCGGCGAACATTCAAATATCCGGAAGATACGGATACAACACCAGCTTTAGAATCACTTGTTGCAGCTTCTGCCCGCATTGGCAAAAGGCAGTAAGCTGATAAGATGAAAGCAAATAATAGAATGAGTATTCTTCTTCCGATAATAACCACCTCACAAATCAAATTCAGGCTTGCAAGTCCTGTTCCTATTTTATCGAAATTTGTCCTTTCAATCAACCTGAAAATTCTTCCAGTACGAAAGCATTGCAAAATAAAAGGAACATCCCCTTGCGAAGGTTCGTTCGCAAGGGGATCTTGTTATATAACATCTTCGCTGTAATAAAGTCCAGACTGAACCATTGATACATAATCGTCGTCTGCTACTACAATATGATCTGTGAGGGAAATGCCTACTGCATTCAAGCTTCTTGCTATCATTTTTGTTGTCTGCACATCCTCTGCCGACGGCACAGCAACACCACTTGGATGATTGTGGGCAAGAACGACGAATGTAGACTTTACACCAAGGGCAATTTCCAAAACCTTACGTGCCGAAATGCTTGCGGAGTTTACGCTTCCCTCTCCGATTTCTCTACAGACAATCTTCTTGCATTTCGCATCCAGACACAAAAGTATAACTGTCTCATTTTTACGGCTATGGAAGTAATTGACGAGAAAATCTCCGCATTTTTCTATGCTATCCAAAGCAAGACCGTCATTGGCCTGATTAACCCGGTAGTAACGGCAAGCGGCAGATATTAGCGGGAGAAATGTTGCAGTCCCCTCTCCGATCCCGGGAACCGCCATCAATTCCTCCGGCGTAGCATCCATAACCTGATGAAAAGAACCAAAATGGGATAAAAGTGCGTGGGCAAGTTCGTTGGTATCCTTGCGGGGGATGCAATAGAACAAGAGCAGCTCCAATGCGTTGACCTCTTCAAAATTATCCAGGCCTTCCCTCAAGAATCGTGATCTCAATCGTTGTCTGTGTCCACTGTGAACTGACATATTTTCCACCTCAAAACAGTTTTTTCTTGCTATTTCCGGAATAATTCGTTACAATAAGAAAAAGTGCGAATTTTAGCGAATACTGCGTGAAATAAATCCCAAATTATGCACAACCTAATCCCAAAAGGAGAAAGCGTATGCAAAAATACAATCAAGCCGAAGAGCTACTGAAGATATTGGACCGGCCTGCATTTGCCGTATCCGACGGAACCGTTATACTGGCAAACGATGCCGCTTTACAAAGACAAGTTAAAATCGGCACACAAATAGATACCATCCTTCTTACAGGAAAAGAAGCTTATAGCACATTTACGGATGGTCGTCTTCATCTCCGTCTTAGCATTGAAGACAGTGTGTGGGAGGCATCCGTTACGAAAGCAATGGATGTAGACCTGTTCCTTATGGAGCGTTCTGTAAATGAGCAGGAGCTTCAGATTATGTCCCTTGCCGCTATGCAGCTTCGCACACCTCTGTCAGAGCTGATGGCCCTAACAAACCAGCTATTCCGGGAAGAATCCATAAAAGACCCCGTACTGCTGGCAAAGTTGAACCGCAGCCTGCTGTCTATGCAAAGACTTGTTGGCAACATGGCGGATGCTCCTCGATACAGTAACTCCGCAAATTATATGATGCAGACACGAAATGTCAATGCCTATATCCGGGAGCTTATGGAAAAATCTCAACATCTGCTGGAAAAAGCCGGCTATACGCTCAGCTACACAGCACCTGAAGAAGAGATTTTCGCCTTGGTTTCCACGGAGCGACTGGAACGAGCCATCTACAATCTGCTTTCTAATGCGATGAAGTTCTCCCCTGTTGGCAGTTCGATTTCCGTTCGTCTGGAAAAATGCAAGGAAAAGCTTATGCTCACAGTTACAGACGAAGGCAACGGTCTAACCAACAAAGTCTGCGAGAATGTCTTTACCCGCTATCTCCGCGAGCCTGCCATCGAAGACAGCAGGGTTGGTATGGGCTTGGGAATGCTATATGTCTGCGCAGCAGCCTCCGCCCACGGCGGCACTGTGCTGTTGCGGCAGCCGGAGGGAAAGGGTCTGAGTGTTACCATGACACTTTCCATTAAGAATAACCCTCCGGGTATGTTCCATTCGGATATTTTCCCCATTGATTATAGCGGCGGGCGGGATCACGCATTGTTGGAATTATCAGATGTACTGCCTTCGGAGCTTTATGAATAGTAATCCGCACCGGCCTGCAATGCAGGCCGGTCTTTTTTACAGATAAGCTTTCAGATACTGCCCGGTATAGCTTTCAGGAACAGACGCGACCTCTTCTGGCGTGCCACAGGCAACAACATTGCCACCCATATCGCCGCCTTCCGGGCCCAAGTCAATCAAGTAGTCAGCAGACTTAATCACATCCAGATTATGCTCAATAACCAGCACCGTGTTGCCTGCATCCACAAGCTGCTGGAGCACCTCTATCAGCTTGTGAACATCTGCCGCATGGAGGCCCGTGGTAGGCTCATCCAGAATATAGATAGTCTTACCTGTGGAAACTCTGGCGAGCTCAGTTGCCAGCTTTACCCGCTGGGCCTCACCGCCGGAAAGGGTGGTACTGGACTGACCGAGACGAATATAGCCTAAGCCAACATCCACGAGCGTCTGTATTTTCCGCTGAAGCTTCGGAAGATTCTCAAAAAACTGGGCAGCTTCCTCTGCCCGCATATCCAGCACCTGCGCAATATTCTTGCCCTTATATTGGACCTCCAAAGTCTCCCGGTTATAGCGCTGACCGCGGCACACCTCACAGGGCACGTATACGTCCGCCAAAAAATGCATTTCGATCTTAACAAGGCCGTCGCCGTTACAGGCCTCGCATCTACCGCCCTTAACATTAAAGGAAAATCTGCCCGGTCCATAGCCACGCATTTTTGCGTCTTTTGTAGATGCAAACAGCTCCCGAATATCGTTAAACACGCCGGTATAAGTGGCCGGATTGGAACGGGGTGTACGACCGATCGGGCTTTGGTCAATATCAATTACTTTATCTAAATGCTCCATTCCGCGGATACAGCGGCAAGCTCCCGGACGGGTTCTTGCGTGGTTCAGCTTTGCCGCCAGTGTCTTTTGGAGAATCTCCCGCACAAGACTGGATTTTCCAGACCCGGAGACACCGGTAACGCAGGTTAATGTGCCAAGTGGGATAGAAACATCTACATTTTGCAGATTATTTTCATTTGCGCCCTCAACTGCAAGAACGTTTCCGTTGCCAAGGCGACGGGCGCTTGGGACAGAAATCTTTTTAACTCCGGAAAGGTACTGTCCTGTAATGGAACGAGGCTCTGCGATGATTTCATCCAGTGTGCCGGACGCAACAATCTCGCCACCGTGGCTGCCTGCCCCAGGGCCAACGTCCACAATATGGTCCGCCGCGCGCATGGTATCTTCATCGTGTTCCACGACGATCAGTGTATTTCCTAAATCACGCAATCGTTTTAGGGTCAGCAGTAGCTTATCATTATCTCTCTGATGCAGACCAATGGACGGTTCATCAAGGATATACAATACACCCATCAACGAAGAACCAATCTGGGTTGCCAGACGGATACGCTGGCTTTCACCGCCGGAAAGCGTGGCGGATGCCCGGGACAGCGTAAGATACCCCAAACCCACATCCATCAGGAAATTTAATCTTGCCTTGATCTCCCGGACGATTTGCTGGGCAATGATTGCCATATTGCCATCCAAATGCAGGTTATCCATAAAGGCCAAGGCCTTAGCAATATTCATTTCACAAAAATCCATAATACCAATGCCGCCAACCGTAACTGCCCTGGCAATTTCCGTAAGGCGCTTGCCGTTACAGCTATGACAAGGCGCAGAGGACATACATTCCTCCAACTCTTTCCGGACAGAATCGGACTGGGTTTCACGATACCGACGGCTGATATTATTGAGCACACCCTCAAAAGGCTGCTCAAGCACACCCCAACCGCTTCCACGGTTGTAGGTCATACGGAGCTTCTCCCCTTTTGTGCCATAGAGAATGACCTCCATCGCTTCAGGTGAAAGCTTCTCAACCGGACTTGTTAGCGAGAAATTATATTTCTTGGCAAGGGCTTCAAAATACATTCTGAAAATCGAATCTGTGCGCGCATTTTGCCAGCCGGATGCCTGAATTGCACCATCAAAAATAGATATTGTCTTATCCGGAATAACAAGATCCGCATCTGCCACAAGCTGGAAACCCAGGCCAGCGCAGTGGGGACAGGCGCCTGCAGGGTTATTAAAAGAAAACATTCGCGGTTCCAGTTCTGTCAGACTGATTCCACATTCATCACAGGCATAGTTTTGTGAAAAAGACAGTTCCTCACCTGTATCCGGCAAATGGATAATCACCAGGCCATCCGAATGGGTACAGGCCGTTTCTACAGAGTCCGTTAAACGTCGACGCTGTCCTTCCCGGATTACGAGTCTGTCTACAACCAATTCAATCGTATGCTTTTTGTTCTTTTCGCAGGTAATTTCCTCACCAAGGTCATAGAAAATGCCATCCACGCGGACGCGCGCAAAGCCACTCTTTCTGGCATCCTCAAAAACCTTAATATGCTCGCCTTTCTTGCCACGTACGACCGGGGCAAGGATAATAAAACGGGTACCATCCCCCATAGCTTCAATACGATCAACGATCTGATCTACGGATTGGCGGCGAATTTCCTTTCCGCATTTCGGACAATGCGGAATCCCGACCCGCGCCCACAAAAGCCGAAGGTAATCATATATCTCCGTAACCGTCCCAACCGTTGATCTGGGGTTTTTCGATGTGGTCTTTTGATCAATGGAAATTGCCGGTGAAAGACCGTCAATACTATCCACGTCAGGCTTGTCCATTTGTCCTAAAAACTGGCGTGCGTAGGAGCTAAGGCTCTCAACATATCGGCGCTGACCCTCGGCATAAATGGTATCAAAGGCAAGGCTTGACTTGCCGGAACCGGATAGACCCGTAAAGACCACGAGCTTATCCCGCGGGATCGTAAGATCTACGTTTTTAAGATTGTTTTCCCGCGCGCCGCGGATGCGGATTGTATCTGCCATAGCTCTTCTCCGTTTCTTTAAGTCGCTCTCTACAGTATAACACGGATTATTCGTTTGCACAATAGGAACTTTTATCGGAAATTTCCTTTTTCCACCGGGTTTCAAAACACAATAAGTTGAACAAATCTAATAAAATATCTGCAAAAAAATTGTTACTATTAATTTCCATATTGTGTTGCATTTTATCACAGTATCGTGCTATAATACATATATATGTGCTGTAAACAATTACAGACATAAAAGAATATAAGAGAGGTAGTTTCTGATGATTGCATACGGCGATAATATTAAAGTCTTTTGTGGTAATTCCAATCCCCAGTTTGCCAAGACGATCTGCAAAGAATTAGGCATCTCCCTGGGAAACAGTGAAGTCAAAACCTTTGCAGACGGCGAAGTTTCCGTTTCTCTGAACGAAACCGTCCGCGGTGCGGATGTCTTCCTGGTACAATCCACCTGCAAGCCCGTCAATGATCACCTTATGGAACTTCTGGTTATGATTGATGCCTGCCGCCGTGCGTCTGCCGGTCGGATTACTGCTGTAATCCCCTACTTTGGCTACGCCCGTCAGGATCGCAAAGCCAAGAGCCGCGACCCTATTTCTGCAAAGCTTGTAGCCAATATGCTTACAGCCGCCGGCGCTGATCGCATCCTGACGATGGATCTCCACGCCGCTCAGATCCAAGGTTTCTTTGATATTCCTGTTGACCATTTGTTGGGCAACCCTACATTTGTGAAATACTACCTCGATAAATTCCCTGAAGATAAGTACAATCACGATGATTTTGTCGTAGTTTCCCCCGATGTCGGCTCTGTTGCCCGCGCCCGTGCCTTTGCCGCAAAGGTACATATGGGTCTGGCCATTGTGGACAAGCGCCGCCAGAAAGCAAACGTCTGCGAGGTTATGAATGTCATCGGTGATGTTCGTGGCAAGACCTGCATTATGTACGACGATATGGTGGATACTGCCGGCTCTCTCTGCAATGCCGCCAACGCGCTTGTGGAAGTGGGCGGAGCAAAAGCAGTCTACGCCTGTGCTACCCACGGTGTTCTCTCCGGCCCTGCCTTCGATCGAATCACCAACAGCGCTATCCACGAGCTGGTGTTCCATAACACCATCCCTATGCCCGAAAATTGCCCCTGCGATAAGATCAAAATGCTGGATGTTGCGCCGATCTTTGCCCGGGCCATCGCCCATGTTCACGGCGGCACATCCATTGCCGACCTATTCTAATTATGTTCCATAAAAAAGAAGAAGCTTGGCTGATTGTTGGCTTAGGCAATCCCGGAAAAGAGTATGCCAATACCCGCCATAATGCCGGCTACTGCGCATTGGATATGCTTGCGCAGCACCTAAACTGCAAAGTAGACAAAAGCAAGTTTCAGGGGCTGTACGGACAAACCAAGTACAACGGTAGGAAACTTTTCCTTCTGAAACCTCTGACTTATATGAATTTATCCGGGCAATCTGTTCTCCAGCTTTCCGCATATTTTCATATACCGCCGGAGCGCATTATCGTTTTGTTTGATGACATATCGTTGCCGCCCGGTCGGCTTCGTATCAGGGCAAACGGTTCAGCCGGCGGACACAACGGTATAAAATCCATCATCCATCAATTAGGCAGTCAGGATTTCCCCCGTGTAAAAATTGGTGTAGGAGCAAAACCAAGTGCCGATAAGGATCTTGCCGATTGGGTACTATCCCCATTTTCCGCACAAGAAGAAAAGGCGCTTTCCTACGCACTTGAAAAAGCGACAGATGCAGCGCTTGCGATTGTGGAAAAAGGTGTTCCTGCCGCCGCCAACCAGTATAATGGTTGTCATCCCGAATAAGATATAGAGAAAAATACGGAGAGGGGGGCTAATCCCCCTTTCCGCGTTCTTACGTGGAGCAAAAACTAAGAGGTGTCATATGACGGAGATCTTAAATATCCTGAATAACCTGCCGGAATACCGGACAGCCTTGCAGAGTCTGGAGACTTCTTCTGTCGTGGCGCTGACAGGTATCAGTCAAATCAACCGAAGCCATCTTCTCGCAGGTCTCTTAAACCATACTGCCCGGCCATTTGTTATAATTTGTCAGGATGAAATGGCGGCGAAACGGCTTCAAAGTGAGCTTTCTGCGTTTATCGGAGAAACATTCCCTGTTTTGCCCAGTCGTGAACTGACGCTATATGACAGCATTGGTGTGTCCCGGGGATGGGAGCAAAAACGACTGCGCCAATTATATGACCTTACTACCGGAAAGACCCGTCTGCAAATTATGTCCTGGGAGGCGCTTTCTATCCGGACAATGCCGCCGGAGCTTTTAGCCCGAACCGTATTCACCCTGACCGTAGGGCAGGAATATGAGCTATCTGCCCTAATTGCAAGACTTACTGAGGCCGGTTACAGCCGTTGCAGCATGGTCGAAGGTCCGGGACAATTCGCTGTCCGCGGTGGTATTTTGGACGTATTCTCCCCTGCCGCCGACCGTCCTTTCCGGGCAGAATTTTTCGGCGATGAACTGGATACCATCGGTTATTTTGACGTTGACACACAACGTCGCACAGAGAATACTGATGAGGTTGTTCTTCTTCCGGTTGGTGAAACACAGCCTTCTCTGCATAACAACGGGATTACCGGACTTTGCGAGGATCTGACGCAATTTATTTCCCGTCAAAAGCGCCGCAAGGTGCCGAATGAGACGCTGATCAACACCTTAGAAAAGGACCTTGAAAAATACCGTAGCGGTGTTCAAAACGCCGCTTCTGACCGGTATATGGCGCTGATTTACCACACATTTACCTGCGCTGTTGACTATATTCCGCAAAACGCCACCGTCGTCCTTTTTGACCACGGCAATCTAAAAAAGGCGGCCCGGACATTCGAAGAGGAAATAGGTCTGACCTTAGATGGCCTTCTCCAAAGTGGTACTGTAGCTGGCGAACTTTGCGATTTTACCTGTCCTTGGGAGGACTTCTGCAACGCATTATCCCAAAAAAGTGTTCTCTATTTGGATGCATTTGCCGGTACGGCCTACCCAGAGGCCTGCCCGCCTAAGTCCCTCCTATCCCTTACCGCCAAGCAGTTACCGGGCTATGGTGGCAATATGGATACAGCCGCATCAGACCTTACCCATTACCAAAATTTGGATTTCTCCACAGTTGTTCTCTGCGGATCCCGTCGCAGGGCCGAGCTTCTGCAGGAATTGCTTGATTCTCGCGGCCTTCATACCAATATCTGCATCCCTCTGAATATGCTCCCGAAACCCGGGCAGGTATTTCTAACGGATACGACCTTGCCTTTCGGTATGGAATACCCCACTTTGAAATTCGCCGTCTTAACGGAAGGTCAGCTCCTTGCAAGAAGCACCGCAAAGAAGAAGAGTAAGAGCGCAACAAATCGTCAAAAGCTTAACTCTTTTACAGACCTCTCCCCCGGCGACCTTGTTGTTCACGAAAACTACGGTATTGGCCGATTTGTGGCAATGGAGCAAATCCGTTTGGACGGTGTGATTAAGGATTATATTAAAATTGCTTATCAAGGCACAGATACCCTGTTCGTGCCTGCCACGCAGCTGGATATGGTCAGTAAATACATTGGCGGCGGTGAGGAAGCAAATGTGCGCTTAAGTAAGATCGGCACCGATGCATGGCAAAAAACGAAACAAAAGGCACGAAAAGCCGCTAAGGATATGGCGGTCGAACTGATTAAGCTCTATGCCGCCCGCCGTCGTCAGGAGGGTTACGCCTTTGCGGCAGACTCTCCCTGGCAGCTGGAATTTGAGGACAATTTCCCCTATCCGGAAACTGAGGATCAGCTCCGTTGTATTGCAGATATTAAGGCAGATATGGAGTCTCCCACCCCAATGGACCGTCTCCTTTGCGGCGACGTTGGCTTTGGGAAAACGGAGGTTGCCCTCCGGGCTGTTATGAAAGCCGTAATGGACGGAAAGCAGGTTGCCATTCTTGTACCGACCACCGTTCTCGCCCAACAGCATTATCAGACAATTCTATCCCGTTTTTCCGGGTTCCCTGTTAATGTGGATGTGCTCAGCCGTTTCCGCACACCTACCCAACAGAAAAAGACCGTCAAGAACTTAAAAGACGGTCTTGTGGATGTGGTTGTGGGTACGCATAAGCTACTGCAAAAGGGTGTGGAATATAAGGATCTTGGTCTTTTGATCGTTGACGAAGAACAGCGATTCGGTGTCAGCCACAAAGAACGGCTGAAAGAGATTTCTCAGGGTGTTGACGTATTGACTTTGTCTGCAACCCCCATCCCCCGGACGCTTAATATGGCACTGTCCGGTATCCGGGATATGTCCACCATTGAAGAACCCCCCAGCGACCGGTATCCTGTGCAAACCTTTGTAATGGAGCATTCCAACGCTGTAATTGACGATGCCATCCGTCGGGAGATCATCCGGGGCGGTCAAGTCTATTATCTTCATAACCGAGTGGAGACCATTGACCAATGCGCCGCTGCCATAAAGCGCCGCATTCCCGGCGTTCAGGTTGCGGTTGCCCACGGAAAAATGGGAGAGGACGCTCTTGGTGATGTAATGCAGTCTATGGCAAACGGAGAAATTCAGGTCTTGGTCTGTACAACGATCATCGAAACCGGTCTTGATATTCCCAACGCCAATACCCTTATTATTGAAAATGCAGACCGCTTTGGCCTTTCTCAACTTCATCAGCTTCGGGGTCGGGTTGGCCGTTCTAACCGGCACGCCTATGCCTATTTCACCTACAGGCCGGATAAGGCCCTTACGGAAGTGGCTGAAAAGCGGCTGTCAGCCATCCGGGACTTTGCGGAATTTGGCTCCGGTTTCAAAATTGCTATGCGTGATCTCGAGATAAGAGGCGCCGGCAATCTACTGGGTGCAGAACAGTCCGGTCATATGATGAGCGTTGGCTACGATATGTACCTAAAGCTATTAGATGAAGCGGTATTAGAGCAACGCGGAGAAAAGCCCAAAGAACCCGAATGTACGGCAGACCTTTCTGTAACCGCCAATGTGGATCAAGGCTATGTTTCCCGCGGTGAAGAGCGGATGGATCTTTATCGGCGTATGGCTGCAATCCGTTCACAGGAGGACGCTGACGATCTTCTTGATGAGATCATTGATCGCTATGGCGAACCTCCCAAAGGAGTGCTCAATTTAATCGACATTGCCCTTCTGCGTGCGAACGCACAAAAAGTGGGTATTAAAGATATCCGTCAAAAGGCATCGGATGTCCTTTTCACCTTAACAAATCTTAATTTTCAGGCTATCAGCGCTATCTGTGCTAACGAATCTTATAAGGGGCGTGTCCAGCTTCTTGCCAATTATAAAGAGCCTACCGTTCGTCTGCGTTTGGCTGGTGGCGTTGACAGTTTGCGGCAAAGTAAGGTATTCATTCAAGCTTATAGCAAATACCTGAACGAGAAATAGTTGCATTTTCGGCCTTATATGCTATAATAACAACCTTATATGCTATAATAATGAATAGTGAAAGCAAGGTGAGCATATGGCAAGTCATAAAAAATCCTTTGATGTCCCGGAAACGCAGGAATCCGAGTCCTCCTATCAGCGATATATCAAGCGAAAAAATTCTCCAGTTCGAAATCAGGAAAATTCGTTTTTATCGGGATTGCCGTTTTGTGTTTTGCTATTATTGCTGCACTTTTTGCCCAAATGCTGCTTCATCCCAAAGAAGCGCCGGATATGAAAATCAAAAATGTAACTGTTAACGGCATATCCCTTCAGGGACTTACACCAGAGGAAGCCATCCAGGTTTTGAACCAATATGCAACAGAACTCCTTCCAAAAGAAGAAATTGTTGTAAAGATTTTAGATAGCACACTCGTTCTAACCAATGAGGACACCAACGCGCAGTTAGATATCTCTGCTATGGCCACCGCCGCTTATCTTCACGGCAGGGATAATCGAACCGACGGCACGAAGCCTCTTGTGCTTAACCCCAACGATTTTGTAAATTTAGAGGCAAGCAAGATTCGTCCCCTGCTTATTAATTTTGTTCAGCCGTTTAACGGCAGACCTATTGAAACCTCAGTTACCATTAGTGGTGATCGGCCCGACCTAACAAAAGAGCCGGAAGAAGGCGAATCTGACCAGGTGCTTACGATTACCGTTGGCTACCCCAAATATCTATGCGACCCTGAGACGCTCTTCCGAACGATTTTACGTGCGCATAAGAACAGACAGCTTCTAATTGTTGGTACGACAATTCTCATTGAGCCGGAAGCGGTAAGCGCAGCAGAGATTTTCTACCAACATTGCGTCTCCCCGATAAATGCTACCATAGATCCCGATACACACATTATTACAGAATCTGTCTATGGATACGGTTTTGATATTCAAAAGTTCCAGCTGGAACTGAACAAAGCAGATTGGGGGGGGATATTATCACGATTCCTCTTTCCCGTATAAAACCAACGATTACCACGGATATGCTTATAGACTCCCTATCCTGAAAGTCAAACTGTCATCTGTCGGTCGATGATCCCCTGTTAGTATGGATAAGAAGTAACGACAACCATTAATCAAAACGGCTTACTGCGTTTGCAGTAAGCCGTTTTCTAATCCTTTAGCGCAATATCCAAATGGTAGGTTACAACACCTATAGCGGACTGTTCAATGGCAATATCGTATACCAGGTCTATAATACCACCAAACTCTGTAATATCCCAACTAATGGATGTTGCACAAACGGTAATCAAAAGAGCGCCGAATTCCATTTGATAAAGAGATTCGTGCGGCTCACCAGGACGGAAAATCATCTCAGAATTGAGTTTTCCGGTACGGGTCAGGATTACGCAGTCATTCTGAACATAAAATGTTGTTGTTACACCTTCCAAGCCGGTCAAACCGCTTTCCTGATAAGAAACCGACCAGCCATCCCCCCGATTTTCAAGGACACCTTCTGTAATAAAACTTATAATTTCCGGTTCCTGATCCATATAATCCTGCTGGCCACGCAAGGATAGCAATATCGCTTTTTTCATTTATGCGCCTCCATTGCAAGGCGTATGAGGGAATCAATCAGCTCCCGGTAGGGAATTCCGCTTGCCGCAAAAAGCTTTGGATACATAGAAATGGATGTGAATCCGGGCAAAGTGTTAACCTCGTTAAGGATAACGGAATTGTCAGCATAGGTAACGAAGAAATCAACTCTGGAAAGCCCACGGCAGCCAAGAGCATTATAGGCCCTTACCGCGTAATTGCGAACCTTTTCTTCGGTCTCCTGAGAAATCCGGGCGGGAATATACGCTACAGAGGTATCTGTAATGTATTTAGCCTCATAATCATAGAACTCAGCACCGGAATCAATCTCGCCGCAAACAGAAGCCATTGGGCTCTCATTTCCCATAACAGCAACTTCGATTTCCCTGCCATAGATAAATTCCTCTACAAGGATTTTATCATCGTATTTAGCAGCTTCCAGAAGTGCTTTTCCAAGCCCCGCACTGTCAGCAGCTTTGGATACACCGACAGAAGAACCCGTACCGGCAGGTTTTACAAAAACAGGATAGTTAAATTTGTCTTCAATATCTCTGATTGTGCTTTCCAATTTTCCTTCCAGTCCTTTTCCTCGGACCAGATGCCATCTTGCCTGGGGAATTTTTGCGTGATCAATTACCAGCTTTGTAAGGGTTTTATCCATAGCAACGGCTGAAGCTGCTACATTAGGGCCTACACAAGGAATACCTGCAAGCTGCATAAGACCCTGGATTGCACCATCCTCTCCGTTTTCACCGTGCAGCACCGGGAACACCACATCCAGATGCACAGTATCAATCGTATCCTCACGGAACAACAGTAGTCCTTGCTCCCGCACCGGAGAAATGGCTGCGGGGCAATTTTCCGCCTGGGAATGCCAGGTATCATCCGGTAACATAGCATAGTCCGTTCCGGAAAAAAAGATCCATTTTCCCTCCCTGGTAATACCCACAGGATAAATATCATACTTTTCGCTGTCCATATTGTTCAGCACTGACTCCGCAGAACGTAAGGAAACTGCGTGTTCCGGACTAACACCGCCAAACAGCACACAAACATTAATTTTCATCACGGTTACACCTCAATTTTCATTGGCAAGCAGCATTTCACCGGCACGGAAAATATCACCGGCACCGATGGTCAAAATCACATCTCCAGGAGACGCCAGCCGACCAAGCTCGGCAGCAACGTCCTGCAGAGTCTGGCAATATACGCTTCCGGGTATCTTATCTGTAATATCCCTGGAAGAAATCCCAACTGTATTGCGCTCACGGGCTGCATAAATTTCTGCCACGATAAGCAAATCCGCCTTACTAAGTTGCTTAATAAAGTCGTCAAGCAGTGTCTTTGTACGGGTGTAGGTATGGGGCTGGAATGCAATCACCAGGCGCTTAAAGCCCATTGTACGTACGGCATCAATCGTAGCAGACAACTCATCCGGATGATGCGCATAATCATCATATAGCTTCGCGCCATTGATTTCTCCCTTGTACTGCATACGGCGATCTGCACCTGTAAATGCAGCAAGACCGGCAGCAACCGCCATACCGGGAATGTGTAAATACCAAGCTGCGCCAGCGGCCGCCAATGCATTGAGAACATTATGCTTGCCGATTACCTGCAAATCCAGATGGCAATAAAACTCTCCGTCGCAGATTACATCAAAATGCCGCCAATCACCCGATATATTTTTAGCATAAATGCGATTGGCATCGGACAGGCCGAAAGAAACATAGTCTATTCCCTCCAGTGTTTGGGTTACATGGGGATCGTCTCCATTGGCAAGGATCCCATCTGTTGCCAACTGGGCAAACATCCGAAAGGACTTCTGCACATCCTGCAAATCCTTAAAATAATCCAGATGGTCAGCTTCCACGTTGGTAATAACCGCCAAAGTAGGCGCAAAATTCAGGAAAGAATCGCAATATTCGCAGCTTTCTAAAACGATGGTATCCCCGTTACCTACCCGGTGGCCAGCCTGTAAGAGAGGCAAATAACCGCCAATCATTACAGTAGGATCTATACCGGCTTCCATAAAAATATGGGTTGCCATAGAGGTTGTTGTGGTTTTTCCGTGGGTACCGGCAATACAGACCGCATTTTTATAAGCTTGCATAATCACACCCCAAGCCTGTGCCCGTTCAAACACAGGAATTCCCAGACTGCGAGCTGCAGCGATCTCAGGATTATCATTGTGGGCGGCAGCAGT
>SVKZ01000062.1 GCA_015068165.1 Oscillospiraceae bacterium | reverse complement strand
CCTGCACCAGGAGGCAGATCATCTCCGTCGCCCTGAGGGCTGCTCGCAGTCGCTTCGCAGCTTTTGGCTAAAAATATGCCACCGGCATATTTTCTTAACGCCAAAACAGTTCTCCAAGAGATAATCTGCAGAGAATATTTTGCCACTTTTGCACACCCGAGGGATTTTTCCTTCGGGTGTGTTTTTTCCCTGCACCAGGAGGCAGATCATCTCCGTCGCCCTGAGGGCTGCTCGCAGTCGCTTCGCAGCTTTTGGCTAAAAATATGCCACCGGCATATTTTCTTAACGCCAAAACAGTTCTCCAAGAGATAATCTACTGAGAATATTTTGCCACTTTTGCACACCCGAGGGATTTTTCCTTCGGGTGTGTTTTTTCCCTGCACCGGCAAATCATACTTTCTCTCCGGTGAGAAAGTATGCAAAGAACCGCCGAGAACCTCCCGTATGGTTCTCGGACTCTCCAAGACGGCCAAAGGGGGGCGCAACAAAGATATGCTCTTCCAGCAGATTCCTCGCTCCCCCCTTTGGAATCCCCAAATACTTTTTTGCATATTCCTCTGTTTTTATACCCCCTTGCCCGGAGCGGGTTCTTTTTGCGCCTTGTAGGGACACCCGTCCCCGGCAAAAAATATCGCATTTTGCAGAAAATGACTCCTCCGTGTCTTTTATAAACGCGATCATATAAAAATTTTGAAAAAAGCTTTGTTTTGTTTATAAAATGTTCATAGTACTTGGTTATACTCTTAGAAAAACCAACTTTTTACAGGGAGTAGAGCTATGTTAGAATTATCAAAAATCACCAAAGTCTACGCCTCCGGGGAACTGCGGGTAGATGCCCTCCGGGGTGTGGATATGGCATTCCGGAGCGCGGAATTTGTGTCCATTTTAGGCCCTTCCGGCTGCGGCAAAACTACGCTTTTGAACATCATCGGCGGTCTGGACCGATACACCGAGGGTGATCTCAAGATCAATGGCAAATCCACCAAGGAGTTCCGCGACCGGGATTGGGATACCTACCGCAACCACTCCGTCGGCTTCGTATTCCAAAGCTACAACCTGATTCCCCACCAATCCGTTCTGCAAAATGTGGAGCTGGCGCTGACCCTCTCCGGTGTTTCCAAAAAAGAACGCCGCCAGCGGGCAAAGGAAGCCCTTCAGCGGGTGGGCTTAGGCGACCAGCTGAAAAAGAAACCCAGCGAGATGTCCGGCGGACAGATGCAGCGTGTAGCCATCGCCCGTGCCATCGTCAATAACCCCGACATCGTTCTTGCTGACGAGCCCACCGGCGCATTGGACACGGAAACCAGCGTGCAGGTAATGGAAATCCTCAAAGAGATTGCCAAGGACCGTCTTGTGGTAATGGTAACCCACAACCCCGAGCTTGCCGAAACCTACTCCACCCGCATTATCCGGATGCTGGACGGCAAGGTCATCAGCGACACCAAGCCCCTGACCGATGCGGAAACCCAACAGGAAAAAACGCAGGAGAAAGCCAGGTCAGAAGCAGAAAAGCGGCAGAAAAAGCCCTCTATGTCTCTTTTTACCGCCTTCGGTCTTTCCCTTAAAAACCTGTTCACCAAAAAAGGCAGAACGATGCTCACTTCCTTTGCCGGCTCTATCGGAATTATCGGCATTGCGCTGATTTACGCCGTTTCCCAGGGTGCGACCGCCTATATAAATGCCGTTCAGGAGGACACCCTTTCCGCCTACCCTCTGACCCTGGAATCCCAAACAATGGATCTTTCTTCCCTGATGGAGACCTTTATCGGAAACGCGGAGTCTATGGGTGAACACGAAAACGATGCGGTCTACCAAAAGGCTATGGTTTATCACTTGGTCAATGCTTTGGCCTCCGTGGAAACCAGCAAAAATGACCTTGCCGCCTTCAAAACTCATATTGAGCAGGCCATTAAAAACGGCGACTCCGCCCTCTCTGATGCCCTCACCGGTATTAGCTACCGCTACAACCTGGATTTGCTGGTCTACACAGAAAATGTAGACGGTGAAATCATCCACTCCGACTCCCACAGCCTGATGCAGGATATGCTCTTAGAGGTGTTCGGAATGGAGCTTGGCTCTATGGTCTCCTTTGCCGGCGGCGGTATGATGGGTATGGGTGCTGTTACCTGGTCGGAAATTCTCCCGGGTAACGATGGCGCACCTGTTAACGATGTGGTTAAAAAGCAGTACGATGTCATTCACGGCTCCTGGCCCTCTGCCTACAATGAGGTAGTCCTGATTCTGGACGAAAACAACGAGCTGGACGATATGGCGCTGTATGCCCTGGGTCTTAAATCTGCAGAGGAGATCCGGGACTTAATGAACGCCGCAATAAACAAAACCGAATTGGAATATACGCAAAAAAGCTGGAGCTATGAAGAAATCTGCGCTATGGATTTCCGAATTATCCTTAATACCTCCTGCTTTATGAAGGACGAGGGCAGCGGTCTGTATTTTGACCTGCGGGAGACCTCTGCCGGCCTTAAATACCTCTACGACAACGGCATTCCTCTGAAGGTCAGCGGCATTATCCGTCCCAGCGAGAACGCTTCTGCCAATATGCTGAAAGGCTCTATCGCCTACACCCACGGCCTTACCCAGCACGTAGTAGAGGAAATCCGGAAAGACGATGTTATTAAAGCGCAGCTTGCCTCCCCCGATGTGGACATTTTCTCCGGTCTCCCCTTCCCGGAAAATGTCAGCAATATGACAGACGCGGAAAAGGAAACCGCCTTCCGGGAATATATCGGTCTCTTGGATGAAAAGGGCAAGGCAAACGCCTATGTAACCATTCTCTCCATCCCCAAGGACGAAGAGGTGGAAGCCTTTGTTGCTTCTCAGCTTGCCGCTGCAGGCGGTCGGGCAGAGATTGAAAAAACGATGACAAAAATCCTTGCCACCCAGACAGGTATGGGCGAAAAGGAAATTGCCGGCTATATCGGCGCAATGAGCGACGAAGAAATCGAAGAAATGTATGCCCTTGCCCTGGCGGAGCAGTACAAAGCGATGTATGCCGCCCGGGTACAAGGTCAGCTTGCCTCCGTACCCCAAGCCCAAAAGGCACTCTTGCTTACCCAGCTTGTGGAGGGCTTCACTGCCGCCGACTGCGCCCGGTATTACGAGCACGTGCTCATCTTCTCCGAAAACAGCTTAGACAGCAACCTGCGCAAATTGGGCTATGTGGACTTAAACGACCCCTCCTCCATCAGCCTTTACGCTTCTTCCTTTGAAAATAAGGATGTAATTGAAGCCTTTATTGCCGATTATAACGGGAATGTGGAAGAGCTGTCCCAAATCCGTTATACGGACTATGTGGGCATTATGATGGAATCCATCACCACCATCATTGACGCAATTACCTATGTTCTCATCTCCTTCGTGGCGGTGAGCCTGGTGGTCTCTTCCATTATGATTGGTGTGATTACCCTGATTTCCGTCCAGGAACGGACAAAGGAAATCGGAATCCTGCGTGCCATCGGCGCTTCCAAACGGAACGTTTCCAGTATGTTCACCGCGGAAACGGTGATCATAGGCTTTGCCTCCGGCTTGTTCGGTGTGTTGGTAACCTATCTATTGTGCATTCCCATCAATTTGATCCTCACCACCTTAACCGGCATTCCCAATCTCCGGGCAATGCTCCCCACCGAGGTGGCTACCCTGCTGATTCTCATCAGTATGCTGCTGACACTCATTGCCGGTGTCATTCCCTCCCGCAGCGCCGCCCGGAAAGACCCGGTCGTCGCCCTGCGAACAGAGTAAGTGCAACCAGCCTTTCGTTGAATAGTAGGGGTCGATGCCCACATCGACCCCTACATTTTATTTTCCGGCTCTGCCGACACCTTAACTGTCAACTATCAACTCTCAACTATCAATTAAAAAGAGCAAGTCTTTCGACTTGCTCTTTTTCTTATTTCAGTAAT
>SVKZ01000061.1 GCA_015068165.1 Oscillospiraceae bacterium | reverse complement strand
ACACTACGCTCTTCCGATCTAGTCGGCTGATATTGCGCTGGGTACCAACGATGCGGTTGGCGGCGCAGGCGACCAGGGTATGATGTTTGGCGGCGCCTGTACCCAGACCCCTGAGCTGATGCCTTTGCCTATCGCTCTGTCCAGAGCGCTGAGCAACCGTCTGACCGAAGCAAAACTTGAAAGGGATTTTATCCGTCCTGATGGTAAGACCCAGGTCAGCGTGGAGTTTGACGAAAAGGGGAAGGTGCTGGGCATTGATACGGTGGTCGTTTCCGTGATGCACAGCAAAGAGATTTCCTTGGAGGAGTTGCGCACATATATCCGACAGGAGATTATTGCACCGGTACTTGCAAAGTACGGCTTCTCTATCTCCGATGTGGCGCATATCCACATTAACCCCACCGGAAACTTTGTGATCGGCGGCCCCAACGGCGATACCGGTCTTACCGGCCGTAAGATTATTGTAGATACCTACGGTGGTTATTTCTCCCACGGTGGCGGCGCATTCTCCGGCAAAGACCCCACCAAGGTGGACAGAAGCGCGGCCTATATGGCTCGCTATATGGCAAAGAACATAGTTGCCGCCGGCCTTGCTGAGCAGGTACAGGTCCAGCTGGCCTATGCCATTGGCGTCGCTGAGCCTGTCTCCCTCCGGGTAGACAGCTACGGCACCGGCAAGATTGCCGACGAGGAAATGACCGCGCTGCTGAGAAAGACTTGCGATATGACTCCCTCAGGCATTATCCGCAAACTGCAGCTTCGCAATCCTATCTATGGCAAGACGGCTCTGGAAGGACACTTTGGCGTAAACGACCAGCCTTGGGAGCAGACAGATCTGGCAGAGACTTTGAAAAGTATGGTGAACATTTGATATGGACGAAAAACTTTTTACGGTTCTGCGGAATTTTCGGTTAGATGCAGAGCCTGTTTCCTGCGAAGCCTACGGTTGCGGTCATATTAACGGCTCTTTTTTGGTGGTAACTGCCAGCGGACGGCGGTATATTTTGCAGAGGATCAACCATCATACCTTCAAAAATGTGGAAGGTCTTATGGAGAATATCACAGCTATCACAGATTTTCTCTGGAAAAAGGCGGAAGATCCTCGCAGCGTTATGACGCTGGTTAAGACCCGGGGCGGCGAAAGCTACCTGTATACCCAGGCCTCTTACTGGCGTGTGATAAATTTTGTGGAGGGAACAATCTGTCTCCAAATGCCGGAGACAGAGGAGGATTTTTACCAAAGCGCCATCGGTTTCGGTTCATTCCAGCAAATGCTGGCAGATTTTCCGGCAGAGAAGCTCCACGAGACCATTCCTAATTTCCACAACACCCCGGATCGGTATCGGATTTTTTTAGAAACACTGGAAAAAGATCCTATGCACCGGGCGATAAAGGTGCAAAAGGAGATTACCTTCGTACTGGAGCGGCAGGAGGAGATGTCCGTTCTGCAGAATGCGCTGGACATCGGAGAACTGCCCTTGCGGGTTACCCATAACGATACCAAGCTCAATAATGTACTGCTGGATGCCGAAACACGCAAAGCGTTGTGCGTCATTGATTTGGATACGGTAATGCCTGGCTCCAGCTTGTACGATTTTGGTGATGCGATCCGCTTCGGTGCGGCTACTGCCCCGGAGGACGAAAAGGATATTTCCAAGGTGGAACTGGATCTGCATCTGTTCCGGGTGTTTACCCGGGGCTATGTAAAGGCTTGCCCTAACCTGACGGAAAAGGAGAAAGAATATCTTCCGCTGGGCGCGAAAACCATTACTATGGAATGCGGCATCCGTTTTCTGACCGATTATTTGGACGGCGACAACTATTTTTCCATTGACCGGGAGGGCCATAATTTAGACCGCGCCCGGACACAGTTTAAGCTGGTAGCGGATATGGAAAAGAAGTGGGACGAGATGCAAAGAATCGTCAAAGAAGAAACAAGATAAGAAAATGGAAACCCCTCCCCTCTGGGGAGGGGGGATCGTTGTGCTCCGCGCAGCGAATGAAAATTTCAATGATTGCCGGTGGCAATCATACCTTGACTAATTGTAGCGGTGGGTGAGGTTTTGACCTCATCCGTCAGCCCTTGCGGGCTGCCACCTTCCCCAAAGGGGAAGGCTTTTTCTTGCAATAGGGGCGAGAATTTGTTATGATAGGGAAAACACCGGGAGGGGCTTATGGAGATCCTTTATAAAGACGAATATCTTGTGGTTGCCATTAAGCCGCCCCGGGTGCTGTCTACCGATGAGCCGGGGGGGATGCCGGAGCTTTTGCGACAGGAATTGGGCGGCGAAATTCGCACCGTCCACCGGCTGGACCGGGTGGTGTCGGGGCTTATGGTGCTGGCGAGAAATGCGGAAGCGGCTTCCGAGCTTTCCCGGCAGATTCGGGGTGGCAGCTTCCAAAAGGAATATGTGGCGGTTGTCCACGGCCGTATGGATAAAAAAGAGGGCAGATTTACCGATTTTCTGCTCCGCAATAAGCAGGAAAAAAAGACCTATGTGGTGCAGGAAATGGCAAAGGGTGTCCAGGAAGCCATTTTGACTTACAAAACTGTGGCAGAAACAAAAGACCTGTCAAAGGTGCGGATTTGCCTCATTACCGGGCGTACCCACCAGATTCGGGCGCAGTTTTCCTCCCGGGGAATGCCCCTTGTGGGAGATCGGAAATACAGCTTAAACGAAGATGACTGCGAGATTGCCCTGTGGTCGGGGATGCTGGGTTTTGACCATCCGAAAACAGGAGAGAGAATGGTTTTTACTGCCAATCCACCGCAGGAATATCCTTGGACAGAATTTGGAGGAAATGATGGAGCATTATAAGTTTTTTCAAAATAAGGAATGTGAGTATTTTCCTTGCCACAAGTGTGAAAACACGGAGAATTTTAATTGCCTGTTCTGCTATTGCCCGCTGTATGCTTTGGGGGATCGGTGCGGTGGCAATTTTACCTATACAGAGAGTGGAATTAAGGACTGCTCCCGCTGCCTGATACCCCACAAGAGAGAAAATTACGGTTATATAATGGAAAAAATGGGCGAGGTTATAGAGCTTACGAAAAAGCCTTGATTTTTTTGGCAAGCATTGGTATAATGCCTATGTTTTACGGAGAGTTGTCCGAGTGGTCGAAGGTGCAGCACTCGAAATGCTGTGTGGAGCAATCCACCTAGGGTTCGAATCCCTAACTCTCCGCCAAATAAAGAAGCCACCCCAACTGGGGTGGCTTTTCCTTTTTAGAGGGGGATATATCACCCGTCATTATGAAAAGTGTATATAAAAATCCCCAAACCTCACGGCTTGGGGGTGTAAGTTGCTTCCGCTGCATTTAAGCATTTTGCACCTGTCTTAAACTAACACTTACATACAGGCTGCACTTCGTGATGCACTTTCGTGTCACGTCCCCTATTGTAACTACTTTGGCTCAGGTGTTACGGTGTCAAACTTACAAACGCACCAACCTGTGTTAGACTTTAAGGGTAAGCCATAGGACCAATATCGTAAAGAGACACAGTTACGCCTCATACAACTAGTTAGTATCGTTGCCGCATTCTTAACAAAGGAGTAGGTCCACGCAATTAAGCGCAGCGTCATAATAGAATAATTGATTTGGAATGTCAAGGATATTCGGTTGATTGGAGAATACTATGAAATGGTGTTGTGGCTTGCGTTTTATGAGGATTTCTGTATAATATGATTATCAAACGCATACAGGAGGAGAAAATATGAAAAAGCATAGCATTTTACTTATGGTGCTGGTGTTAGCGCTATTGCTGCCTGCTTGTACCGGCACGGTGGAGAAGCTGACAGGGGAGTATGCGGGCTATTATCTTACCAATGAGGATGGGGTTCTGTCTGTTACCAATTATCACCCCTATCATTTCTTTGATTTGCCGGACTATCAAGAACTGGCAGAATATGGCAATGGCGCAGGACTTGACAACGAGGGCG
>SVKZ01000060.1 GCA_015068165.1 Oscillospiraceae bacterium | reverse complement strand
TTTACCCTTTCGCTGATTGTGATGTCCATTGGTGTAGAAACCAAGTCAGAAAGTGCCATAGAGGTAAAAAACGCCGCAGAAAATGCCATTGAATGCTTTCGGTTTGCGAAAAGTGAAGAGGGCCTTGATTCTGCCCTGTTTTTTGCGTGTTTGAAGCAGAGCAATGAAAACTATGAAAGTTATCACGAACAGGAAGCAAACGGAACAACCGAAATCGTAATAGATGAAGAAAATACGGTTGACGACAAGAGCATTTTCCGACTGCTTATAGACGGCTGTACCATTACTATAAAGCAGACAGCAACAGGCTTTTCCTTTGTCGCTATGCGTGGCGGTGAGGAGTTGGAGAACTTTACTTTCCCGAAGGAGGTAGAGTGAAATGATTAAAAAGATGCTGTATGACCGAAAGGGTGTAGCCATTGAGCTGGCGATTTTGATGACGGCGGTTTGCCTTGCGGTTACCACTATCGTGCTGTCCACAGCACTTTTGCAGTATGAAAACAAGGTGCAGGCAGAGCAGAGAATGGAAGAGAATATCATTTTAGAGCAAATTGCGGAAGAATGGTTAAAAGACACAGAGAATGATAACCTTGTATATGAAGGATATATCTGTGTAATAGAGCCGGGAAAAATGCTTGAAATTTTCAAGACAGATGAAGCGGGAAATAGAACAGGTAATCCTGTACTAACGATTACGGTAGAAAACGACGTAATAACAAAATGGACGAAAGGATGAGTTAGAATTGGCAATGTTTGATGCAGGCGTAAATACGGTGATCAGCATTGATGCAGAGGGCGAGGTCATTCGTTTTTACGCGGATAATATGAACAGAAGACAGCTTCAGCTGGAGGTAAATTACAAAGGCCGTCCTTTCGGTGAGGATTTTTGCCAGAAGTTAGACCAGGCGCTAAAAAGCTATCAGCAGAAAAGCCGGGCAATGGCTGCGCCTAAGGCAGCGATTGTTCTGCCGGATCATCTTTTCCTGATGGATACGGTCAATGTTCCCACCATCGGCAAAAAGGCGATGGAAAATGCCGTTGAGGTCGGTATTGGCGCTATTTACAAAAATAAGCGGGATTTGCATTACCGCTGGTTTCCTTTGTCTCAGACCAAGCAGTTTGCTACCTTTGGTGTTGTGGGCGTTCGTAAGGATGTGCTGGATAAGCTGCAGGATTTGTGCAACGCCAATCAGGTGAGCCTGCAGATTGTCTCTTTTGCCGCCAATGCTATGGCTTGCGGCGCAATGGCTTATAATGCCAAGTTGAGAAACGGCACAGGCCTGGTACTGGATGTGCAGGAAAATACCTGCCGGTTTGCTTTCGTGAATAAAGGCCGGGTTGTGGGCGCATATCATTTGCCCTTTGGCGACACTGTGCTCAGCGATGCCAAGCTAATTTCCGAGGATCTGCTTTTCGACCACAGCAGCGCAGAGCTTCTGGTGCGGACAGCCCGGGATAAGGCAAAGGTAAAGTCTGTAGCCGGATTAAGCGGCGAGAGCGTCGGTGCGCTGGACGGGGAAGAGGTTCTTGCCGCCGGCGGCAGAAAGACTCCCAAAAGAGCAACGAAGCCCCGCTTGCGGGAAATGCCCACAGAGCCTCAGGGCTTCATCTATGAGAATTTCCGGATTATTCTGAAATGGACGCTGAACCTGCTGCAGAGCAATCCTACCATTGCCGCCCAGGGTGATATTGATACGGTTTATATGAATATTGCGCCGGAATACAATTTCCTGTTTGATAAGATTAACGAGGAAGCAAAAGAAAACGGTGTAACCTTCGTTCCGGTGTTTTCCGGTAATCGGCAAACTGCCGCGGAGAAAGACCTGCGGGAGCTGGAGATGTTTGGCAGCTTCCAGATGAAGCAGTTTGGCAAATATAATAATTTCTAAAAGGAACAACAGGAGGAAGCTATGACCGCCCAGGAATTTACAATGCTTTGCGTATATATTTTGGCAGGAATATTGGGTCTGTGTGTAGGCAGCTTCCTCAATGTGGTGATTTACCGCCTGCCTAACGGAATGAACTTGAACAGACCTGGTTCCCATTGCACAAAGTGCGATTACACCCTCAAATGGTACGATAATGTTCCGGTGCTGTCCTATTTGTTACTCGGCGGCAAGTGCCGCAAGTGTAAAACCCGGATTTCTCCCCGGTATATGATCGTGGAGATCGTAAATGCGGTTCTCTGGCTGCTGAGTACGAAAATGTTCTGGGAGAGCAGCCCCGTTTATGCCTGCGCGGTGGCAGCGGCTTGCTCGGCACTGATTTGCATATTCTTTATTGATTTGGAGCATATGCTTATTTATAACCGCTTTACTATCCTGGTTGCGCTGTGCGGTGTCGTGGGAATGTTTACCGATAGCGGTACATCCTGGCAGGATCGGCTCATCGGCGCAGTTGCAGGCGGTGTGGTTTTCCTGGGCCTTTACTACGGCGCGATTGCTGCGCTGAAGCAGGAGGGAATGGGCTTCGGTGATGTGAAATACGCTGCGGCGGCAGGTCTGCTGCTGGGCTGGCAGAAGCTTCTGTTTGCGGTCTTGGCGGCATCGGTAACAGGCGCTGTGATTATTGTGGCTGCAAACCGGCTTACAAAGGCCGAAAAGCGGAAGGAATACCCCTTTGGCCCGTTTCTTGTGGCGGGAACGCTGATTGCGCTGTTTTTGGGAGACAGAGTGATTTCCTGGTACTTGGGGCTTTTACTTAGATAGTTTGGGAAAGGAGAAGGATTCTCTGTGCAAAAGTATAAATATATGGCGGTTGACCTGCAAAAGCATAAGGTCAAGGGCGTTTTCATCGCAAATGATATGGACGATCTGGCGGAACAGCTGGCAAAACAAAATCTGTTCCTTGTTTCGGCAAAGCCTTATACCAGCGGTGATGTTACCTCCTTTTTCAGCTTTCAGGCCACCGTTAAGATCGCTGAGCTGACAACATTCTGCCGGCAGTATGCCATTATGCTCAATACCCATATTCCCATCTTGGACTGCCTGGATATTTTGAAAAATCAGCCTTACACCAAGTATTTTAAGGAAGTCATCGGCGTCCTCTATGAGGATGTAGAGGGTGGTATGCTGCTGTCGGAAGCGATGGAGAAATACAAAACCGTATTCCCGGACTTTTTCCGCAGTATGGTCAAAGTTGGTGAAATCAGCGGACACTTAGAAGTGGTGCTGACATCGCTTGCAGAGTACTACGAAACAGAAACCTCCCTGCGCCGCAAGGTAAAAAGCGCTATGTCCTATCCCTTAATGCTGATGGGTATGACGGTGGGCATTGTGATACTTATGCTGACGGTGGTTATTCCCACCTTCCGGGATACCCTGGCGCAGCTGAATGTGGAAATTACGGGCTTTACAAAGCTTGTTTACGATGCATCGGACTTTTTGGTCCAGTGGTGGCAGACCTTGCTGATGGGACTTTTGTGTGTGGCGCTGCTATTAATGCTCTATCTGCGGACAGAGAAGGGCAAATACGTATTTGACACCCTGAAGCTGAAAATTCCCATTGTAAAAACCATTCAGATCAACACCATAACCTCCCGTTTTGCAAGAGCGCTGGCGCTGCTGCTGACCAGTGGTTTGGACTTAAATGAATCTATGTATGCCACGGAAATCGTTATCGGTAACCGGTACTTGACAGAGCGTTTCCGCGCGGCTGCGGATGAGGTTCGCAGCGGTATGATGCTGACAGAGGCCTTTGATAAGTACAAGCTCTTCCCACCGATGATGATTCAGATGATTACCATTGGTGAGAAAACCAATGCACTGGACGAGGTTTTGACCCGTTCCTGTAAATTCTTTGACGATCAGGTGGAGTCTTCGGTTACATCCCTTGCCAATAAACTGCAGCCAGCAATGCTTCTGATTATGGGCGTTGTGATTATTGCGCTGTTCCTGGCGGTTTACTCGCCGATGCTCTCGATTATGACGGGACTGAATGTATAAGAGGTAGATACTTATGAATATAAATTCTGAACTGTTACAGCT
>SVKZ01000026.1 GCA_015068165.1 Oscillospiraceae bacterium | reverse complement strand
TACCTATACAGAGAGTGGAATTAAGGACTGCTCCCGCTGCCTGATACCCCACAAGAGAGAAAATTACGGTTATATAATGGAAAAAATGGGCGAGGTTATCCAGCTTTCGAAAAAGCCTTGATTTTTTTAGTTCAGGCTGATATAATGCCTAAGCACACACGGAGACGTATCGAAGTGGTCATAACGGGGCTGACTCGAAATCAGTTAGCGGGCAACCGCACGCGAGTTCGAATCTCGCCGTCTCCGCCAAACAAGAAGCCACCCCAACCGGGGTGGCGTTTTTTATTGACAATGGATTTTTATCATTGTACAATAAATATGTGGTGAAATACCGCATAGTTTAGATATCAAAGAGGAGGTACAGTAAAATGAAAGCGTCTGTAAATCATCCTGTATACGGTGAGATCCAGTATGAAGAAAATGTTTGGTCTGGGAAAAAGACAATAACAGTGAACGGGATCGCTGCGCCGTCTGTGGCGAAAAATACCTTTTCTATCGGTGAAACCAATGCACAGCTCAGCGGAAGTGCATTTGGCGGGGCCAGTTTGCTGATCAATGGGGAAAGCATTGTTCTTATACCAAAAACAAAGTGGTATGAGTGGCTGCTTGCCGTTTTACCCCTCGCTTTTATAATGATGTGGGGAAATAATCCTGCGCTTTGTGCTGTTTTTCCTGTGATCGGCGGTGCCATTGGCGGCGGAATCGGCGGCTTATTTATGGCGCTGTCTATGTTCTCAATTAAGAAAACAGATTCCCTTATTAAGAAAACATTGATTGGGTTGGGGATGCTCTTGCTGACTGCCCTGACTGGCTTTGTTCTGGCTATTTTGTTTATCTCTGTTTTGGCATAAGCAACGCGACGGATCGGGTAAAGAACAAGGAGAGTATTATGAAAAGATGGATTGCAGTACTGCTGGCAGTTGCGTTTGTTTTTGGACTTTCTGCCTGCGCAGGTGGAGCGGAAAAGCTGACCGGCGAATATGAGGGCTATTACCGTGTAAATGAGGACGGTATTGTGTCTGTTACCAATTATCACCCCTATCATTTCTTTGATTTGCCGGACTATCAAGAACTGGCAGAATATGGCAATGGCGCAGGACTTGACAACGAGGGCGTGGTATATTTTATTTTTATAACCCATACCTCTAAGGAAGATTGCTTCTACAGCGCGGAGTTTGATGGGGCAACCCGGGAGCTTCTGAGCGAGGAAGGCACATTCTTTACCGACGAGACGGCGAAAAAGGAAGCAGTTGACCGATTGCTTAATATGCTGGATACACTAAAGGTTGATAATTGACAGTTGATAGTTATTGTGTTCATACCGCGAATAAACAAAAAGGAACGGAAAACTTCCGTTCCTTTTTTATAGCGCATTGATGGCAGCCTTGCAGAAAATATAATTTTCAACTATCCACTATCAACTTTCAACGAATATCATACATTTTCTAATGCCTGGGCGATGTCTGCAATCAGGTCCTCGCTGTTTTCCAAGCCACAGGACAGACGGATCAGGTCTGCGCCGACACCGGCGGCATCCAGTTCCGCATCCGACATCTGCCGGTGGGTGGAGCTGGCGGGGTGGAGACAGCAGGTACGGGAATCTGCCACATGGGTTTCAATAGAGCCAAGCTTTAAGTGCTTCATAAAGGCTTCTGCGCCCTTGCGGCCGGATTTTAAGCCGAAGGAGATAACACCGCAGGAGCCGTTTGGCAGGTATTTCTGTGCAAGGGCATAATCAGGGTCATCCGCAAGACCGCAGTACCGCACCCAAGCCACTTTTTCGTGATCGTGGAGGAAGCGGGCGATCTTATCGGCATTTTGGCAGTGCTGCTTCATTCTGAAGGGCAGGCTCTCCAGACCCAAGTTCAGAATAAAGGCATTCTGGGGTGCTTGCATGGCACCGAAATCACGCATCAGCTGGGCGGTACACTTGGTGATAAACGCACCTTTTCCGAACCGCTCGGCATAGACAATGCCGTGGTAGCTTTCGTCGGGGGTACACAGACCGGGGAACTTGTCGGCGTGGGCCATCCAGTCAAAATTGCCGCTGTCTACAATGCAGCCGCCCAAAACAGCCGCGTGGCCGTCCATATACTTGGTGGTGGAGTGGGTTACAATGTCTGCGCCAAATTCAAAGGGACGGCAGTTAATGGGGGTGGCAAAAGTGTTATCCACGATCAGCGGTACACCGTGAGCGTGGGCGCATTTTGCGAATTTTTCAATATCCAGCACCGATAGGGCGGGGTTTGCGATGGTTTCGCCGAAAACGGCCTTGGTGTTTTCTTGGAAGGCGGCGTTTAGCTCCTCCTCGGTGCAATGGGGGCTGACGAAGGTAAAGGAAATGCCCATTTTTTTCATGGTTACGGAGAACAGATTGAAGCTGCCGCCGTAGATAGCGGAGCTGGCAATCACGTGGTCGCCGCAGCCTGCAATATTAAAAATAGAATAGAATGTAGCAGCCTGACCGGAGCTGGTGAGCATAGCGGCTACGCCACCTTCTAAGGCACAGATCTTGGCAGCAACGTGGTCGCAGGTGGGGTTTTGCAGTCGGGAGTAGAAATAACCCTCTGCCTCCAAATCGAAAAGCTTGCCCATATCCTCAGAGGTACTGTACTTAAAAGTAGTGCTCTGGATAATGGGGACTTGCCGGGGTTCGCCGTTTCCGGGGGTATAGCCGGCTTGGATGCATAGGGTTTCAGGACGCAGTTCCATAAAATTCACCTCAAAAATCAGATGTGTCTATTGTAGCTTCTTTCTTTGGGATTGTCAATAAATTAGCCCAGCAATACGTCGGAAATGAGCATTACGCAGAAGCCCACCAGCAGCGCATAGGTTGCGCCACGTTCACTGCCGTGGGCGTGAGTCTCGGGGATCATTTCGTCGCTGATGACATAGAGCATTGTGCCGCCGGCAAATGCCAGAGCGAATGGCAAAATGGCGGTGGCGATACTGACTGCCCAATAACCTAAAAGACAGCCGATAATTTCCACAACACCGGTGAGCGCCGCGCAGATAAAGGTCTTTTTGGGAGATACACCGGCGGCCAGCATAGGACCGATGATAACCATACCCTCAGGGATGTTTTGCAGGGCAATACCACCGGCAATCAGGAGCGCCTGGGAATTGTCGCCTGCGCCAAAGCCCACACCGGCGGCGATGCCTTCCGGCAGATTGTGGATGGCAATGGCAGTAACGAACAGCAGGACCTTGCTCAAATTGGCATTATTGTGGGATTCAATATCTGAACCTACCATTTTGTGAAGGTGGGGGACAATCTTATCAATCAGGTTCAGGCAAAAAGCACCGGCGAAAATACCGGCAACGGTGATGAGAATACCGAATTTACCGCCATATTCCAGGGAGGGGAGGATCAGTCCCAACACTGCGGCGGCCAGCATCACACCGGCGGCGAAGGATAAAACAATGTCGGAGAATTTGTGAGATTGCTTTTTAAACAGAAAACCGATGATCGATCCGAATACGGTTGCGCCGCCTACACCTAAGGCGGTAAGTAATACAAGTTCCATAAAATCAGTCCTTTCTGAAAGGAAAAAGCCCCGGCAAGCCGGGACGTTTCGTGTTAGTTTTCGGAAAAGTCGTCCTTGCCCACGCCGCAAAGGGGGCATACGAAATCTTCGGGAAGATCCTCGAATCTGGTGCCGGGCTCGATGCCGTTATCGGGATCGCCCATCTCTTCGTTGTAGACCCAACCGCATACATCACATACATATTCCATAATTGATTACCTCCGGTGTATAGTATTTACAAAAAGAAGATTATTATTTTTCAAACAGGGGCTTTGCCACCCGTTTGTATAACAAAAGGGTAAGAACGGAAACGGTTGCGCCTTTGATTAAGTTCAGGGGCACTACCGCAAACAGTACAAGGGTAAACAGGGAGGTGATGCTCCCGTTAATAGCAGTTCCCATTTCCACAATGGCAGGAAGGGGAAGCCCGTACAGCTCGGAAAATTTAGGGATGAGATAAATACCGTTAAATGCACTGCCGAAAACGGTCAGCACGATTGTGCCAATTATCAGCCCCAAAACGGCGCTTTTTCGGGTCTTTTTCGTGTGATAAACAATGGCGGCGGGAAGCACCAGACTGCAGCCTACGGCAAAATTGGCAAAGTCGCCAACAAAGGCGGTGCTTGTGCCTTTGAGAAGAAGCTTCAAAAGGATTTTCGCAGCCTCGCAGGCTACCGTTGCCGACGGCCCTAAATAAAAGCCGCAAAGCATTACCGGCACTTCGGAAAAATCCAGCTTGTAAAAGCCGGGTGCCAAGAAAGGCAGAGGAAAATCAAAAATGTGCAAAATGGATGCAACCGCACCGCAGATAGCAATCAGACACAGCCGACGGGTAGGAGAGACGGGCCGAAGAGACAGCTTTCTCTCTATAAGCTTTGCCAAAACGGTTAGTGCTGTTGCAATGAACACGCAGATCAGCACAAACAGAATATTGTCCCCAATTTGATAAATCAATTCTTTCATAGTAACATTCCTCACATAAATACTGCGCCCGAGCGCATACACTCAGGGCGCAGTAATCTGACAGAAATGCCCAAAGTGCTTCTTTCATCCAGACTGTACTGTCGGTATCGGAATTACACCGATTCTGCGCTGTGCGCTCGCGGACTTTACCGCCGGTCGGGAATTTCACCCTGCCCTGAAACCTTTGATATGTGAACAGTACCATATTTCCTCCTACTTGTCAAGCAAAAGAAAATATGGTAACATATTCTTACTCAGCGGCGTCCTTAAGAAGTCCCTGAATGGCACCGTTTGGCGCGGTATCGGTAATGTCGCCACCAATGACCTGGTTTTTGTAGATAAGAAGCGTGGCGTAAACCGGCGCGGTGGAATTGGGGTAATTGGTAACCTTGTAGACGTAGCGCATTACAGTTTTTCCGGCGAATTGCGTCAAGTCAAAGCCTTGGTTTTTTTGCAGATCGTTATAGCGGTCGTAAACCTCGGTGGTTTGTGTGGGAATGCGAACCTGACCGGATTCGGTAGGCGAGGCGTTTACCTCCCAGCCGAGACCCTTCAGGTATTCCACCCGGGCGCTGTTGGAAGACAGATCCGGTGCGGCGGTAGCGGTGCTGTCATTACCGCCGAAGAGCAGGATCAGCGCCAAAATGCCGATGGCGACCGCACCCAGAGCGATGGCGATTTTTTTCGGATCTAACTTTGCAGTCATAAACATCATAATGATTTCCCTCCCTTTGATTATTTACCGATAAAGCCTATGAGGTTGGAGAGAAGAATATGTTAAAAACGGAGCGCAATATGGAAAGACTGGATAAATTTCTTTGCGATGCCGGAGTTGGCAGTCGCAGTCAGGTCAAGCAGATTCTAAAGGCCGGGCGTGTTACCGTGAAAGGAACGGTAATTCGGGACGGCAGCGTAAAAACAGACGGGGCGGATATCTGCCTGGATGGTGATGCGGTTGGGAAAAAGGGTCTGGCGGTTGTGATGATGAATAAACCGGCAGGCTATGTTACCGCCCGGACGGATGAAAGGCAAAAAACGGTGATGGAGCTTCTGCCTGAGGAGATGATTTCCTGGGATTTGCATCCCATAGGTCGGTTGGATAAGGAAACGGAGGGGCTTTTGCTCTTTACCAATGACGGCGACTTGCTTCATCGGCTGATCAGCCCCAAAAAAGGTGTACAGAAGGTGTATTATGCCCGGCACGAGGGAACGGCGGGAGACGAAGATGTAGCGGCTTTTTCCCAGGGAATTGTTTTGCGGGATGGCACACAGTGCCTTCCTGCGATGCTACAGCCAATAGGAGAAGGGGAAAGCTTGATCACGGTTTGCGAAGGAAAATACCATCAGGTCCGGCGGATGATGGCATCCCGCGGTTTGCACGTAACCTATCTGGAGCGCCGGGAGGAAGGCGCACTTACACTGGGGGACCTGCCAAGAGGGGCGGTCAGGGAGCTTTCTTCGGAAGAAATCTTGGCATTATGACGGCAAATAACGGCATTTTTCCCGAGGCAGAGCAGTCTGCTTCGGGAATTTTAACAAAAAAGAGGGCTGTTTTTGCAATAAAATGTCAAAAAAGCCTTGCATTTTGTGCAAATTGGATATATAATACTCATCGAAATTTGACGGAAAAGATTATTGTGCAATATTAAGGAGGCGGCAAAATGTCTAACAGTGTTTTTCAGGGGATCATTTCTCAGTTAAAGGATACCACCAAACGGACTTTCGGTGTGATTGATCATGAAGGCTGTGTAATTGCCTGTACCGACCCATCTTTGGTGGGAGAGCAATGGACAGAGGCTACTTTGCGGGTAGCAAGTGCATCCGAGCAAATGATCACCTTTGGGCAGAAAACTTTCCGTGGTGTGGTCAATAGTGCAAATGTGTTTGAATATGCTGTTTTTTGTCTGGGCGAGGATGAACTGGCCAAATCCCTTTGCGGTGTTTTATATGTTACGTTAAATAATGCCAAGTCTTTTTATGAAGAAAAGCACGACCGTGGCACATTCGTGAAAAATATCATTATGGATAATATCCTGCCCGGTGATATTTATGTCCGGGCCAAGGAGCTACAGTTTGCTGCGGAAATGCCCCGGGCGGTATTTTTGATCCGTCAAGTAGGCCATGTCGATGTAACAGCAGTGGATCTTGTAGCGGCGATGTTCCCTGACAAAAATCAGGACTTTGTCTTGAGCATTAATGAGACAGATGTGGCGGTCATCAAGCAGACGGGGAAGGAACCTTCCAATGAAGAGCTTGAGAAAATTGCCCAAAGTATTGCAAATATGCTCAAAAGCGAATTGGGCATTGAAACGGTTATTGGTATCGGTACAGTGGCAGGCCATCTGCGGGAACTGGCGGATGCTTATAAGGAAGCCCAGACGGCCATTGATGTGGGTAAGGTCTTTGATAACGAGAAGAGCATTATCAACTATGAGAGCCTGGGCATTGGTCGGCTGATCTATCAGCTACCCACTACTTTGTGCGAAATTTTCCTTTCCGAGGTATTCAAGAAAAACTCCATTGACTCTCTGGATCAGGAGACACTTTTTACTATTAACGAGTTTTTTGAAAATGACCTGAACGTTTCTGAGACTTCCCGGAAGCTGTTCGTGCACCGGAACACTCTGGTCTACCGGCTGGAAAAGATCAACAAACAGATCGGTCTGGATTTGCGGAAATTTGACCATGCCATCGTATTTAAGGTGGCTTTGATGGTCCGAAAATACTTAGCTTCTCAGGATATTCGATAAACATAGGAAAAAAGCCACCCGTTTGGGTGGCTTTTTAGTGCGTCAAAGAACCCCCAAACCGTCAAAACGGCGGGATAATACAGTATGCCCACCCCAAAGCCTTCCCCCAGGGGGGAAGGTGGCAAAAATCTTTGACTTTTGACGGATGAGGGGTAAAAAGGCTTGCTGTGCAAGGCGTTTTGACTTACTGGAAAAGCCGCCCGACCGGGTAGCTTGAGATTGTCGAAAAACCTATTTGTAGGGACCGGCATCCTCGCCGGTCCTTGTTGCAAATATCGGATGCGGCGATTTAGGACCGTCCGGGAGGCCGGCCCCTACAAGAGGGAACGATAAAAATGTAGGGGCGGCCGTCCGCGGGCGATTCGTGAATCGCCCCTACGGATTCCAACGGGAGTGGGGTATGCGGGACGGGAAACCCGTCCCCTACGGATGGGTTACGATAGCATTTATAGCGGTATTTATAATTTTTTCTTATGAGGGTAGGGCGCTTTTTGATCCGTTAATCCTAAGAGATAGTCCACACTTACGCCATAAAATTTCGCCAGCGCAATAAGAACCTGCGGCGGAATCATACGCGAACCACTTTCATAATAAGCATAAGTTCTTTGAGGTACATTGATATGTGCGCCAAGTTGGGCTTGTGTGAGATCGGAATCCTCTCTCAAATTGCGGATACGTTCATATTTTTCAGCCATATTCATCACCAAGGACACTATATCGTAGAACGATTTGTTCTATTGACATTTTGAACAAATTGTTCTATATTATCCTTAATTCAATAAAAGTAGGAGGTGAAATTATGGACGAATATGGTTGCGATTATTCTTGCAGAACTGTGGGCGAGGAAATTTACGAGAGACCGAGGATGCTCACGCTGAGGTTAAGAATTATAGAAAATGAGGATGAGGAATTTGCAAGCTGTGCGGTTTTTCCGGAAGAAAAGCGCATTACATTCAAAATTGACCGTTTGCTGGATTTGATAAAAGTAATGGAACTGTAACAGAAAGCTTGGGGTGTTGTCTTTGAAAAGATAGTGTATACAAGTATACAATTTTTGACCTTTCTGTGGAAAACTGCGAAAACCCGCGTAAATACTGGACTTTTTGGGTGTTGGGCAAAAATGAAAATGGGAAAAAAGTGGGAAGATTTTTCCGTTTCGGTGTGATATGATGGTAGTGTGAAATAAAGGGCAATGCCCGAATAAGTAAAGGAGCTATCATTATGAAACGGAAGCAATTCACATTCTACCAATCTTTCCACGAAACCATTCAGAATTTCAAATCAAAATCGGAAAAGTTACAGGCCTATGAAACGCTCTGTGATTATGCTTTATACGGAAAAGCGCCGGAGATGGAGGAGCTAAAACCCTCTGTTACGGCGCTTTTTTCTATGGCGCAGCCGGTTTTGGATACAGCCCGGCGTCGTTCCAAGAGCTTGCAAAAAACCGGCAAAGTGTAGCTAAGTAGATATAGAAAGAGAAAGAAATAAAGAAATAAATATAGATATAATCATAGCAAAAGCAATAATAGTAGTATAAATATGGGGGGAAAACCTGTGGAAAAGCCGGGGTGGTTTTCCACAATATACCTGGGTAATGGCAGGCCTGGGCGTAGGGGCGGCGTTTCGCCGCCCGAATGTCATTCTGAGCGAAGCATCGAAGATGCGAAGTCGAAGAATCTACGCACCGAAGGTCTGCTGTGCAAAATGATAATGCGCAGATCCTTCGGCGCGGCTTCGCCTTGCGCAGGATGACAGAATTGGGGATTTGTGCCGGGAGATTGCCACAGGCGGCAAAGCCGCCTGTGGCAATGACATCCTTAGTTATAGACTGTCGGTTAGATTGCCACGGGCACTGTTGCGGTACCCGATAAAATCATCGGGCTTGCGCTAATCCTCGATTTTATCGACCGCGGCCACTCGCTCTGCTCCCTTTATCCGCCCCTGGCGGCGGTCGCATCGCTCCCTCGCAATGACAATGGGGATTCGGGTCGTCGTGGGCGCCGACCCCTACAGCGTATGGTATTGGTCAAGCCGATGCCATAATTGTCAACTGTCCACTGTCAACTGTTATGAAGCGTTTTGTATTTTTCATTGACACCGGGGCGGGGGATGTGGTACAATTCCTATGCATAGTAAAATGGCAAAACCTGTAGAACAATCAAGTTTTTCGGGAGATAGAGATATGATTGAATTTGCAAACGTAACCAAAGATTATAACGGAAATACCCGGGCATTAAAGGGTGTTTCTCTGCAGATTGACGACGGAGAGTTTGTCTTTTTGGTAGGCCCCTCCGGTTCCGGTAAGTCCACCATTATGAAGCTGATTTCCGGCGAATTTAAGCCGACTTCCGGCTATGTCCATGTCAATGGCTATGAGCTGGACCGTATCCGCAGATACCAGCTTCCTTACCTGCGCCGGACGGTTGGTGTAGTCTTTCAGGATTTCCGTCTGATTGAAAATATGACCGTTTATGAAAATGTGGCCTTCGCAATGCGTGTGGTTGGCGCGAGAAAGCGGGATATCAAAGAGCGTGTTCCCTATGTTCTCAAGCTGGTTGGTCTGGAAGGAAAGGCACATCGCCACCCCAACGAAATCTCCGGCGGCGAGCAGCAGCGGCTTGCCATTGCCAGAGCCCTTGTCAATAATCCCTCTACCATTATTGCCGACGAGCCTACCGGTAACTTGGACCCTGCCCGCGCATTGGAGATTATGCGGCTTTTGCAGGAGATTAACCGGCTTGGTACAACGGTTGTGGTTGTTACCCACCAGCACGAATTGGTGGAGCAGTTTTCTAACCGCGTGATTGTGATTAACAACGGTCTTGTGGCCAGCGACAGAATGGCAGGTGGGGAAGAATGAGACTTAATAATATCCCGTATTTGTTCAAAGAGGGTATCCGCGGCCTGTTTACCCACGGTTTTCAGTCTGTTTCCGCATTTGCGGTAACGGTATTTTCTCTGGTGATTACCGGCGCATTTATTTGCCTGGCCTTTAATATCAACATTATGGTTGACGATTTGAATAAGACCAACGAGGTTATTGTCTACATAAGCGATTCCTTGACCGACGCGGATGCAAAGAGCGTTGGCACACAAATCAGCGATATTCCCAATGTGCATAGCCGAACCTTTGTCTCCCGTGAACAGGCGCTGGAGGAATTCATTGCCAACAACGGCGGCGAAGAGGCTTTTGAAGGTGTGGAGGCTTCTGACCTGCGCCACCGCTATGTGGTGATTCTGGAAGATAACCGGCTGATTGAGGATACCGTCAGGCAGCTGGAAGCAATCGAAGGTGTGGATAAGGTCAGCGCGGCCTTAGAGCTGGCAAAGGGCTTTTCTACCATCAAGGATATTGTAATTATCGCGTCTTTGTTTATTGCGGCAGTTTTGCTGTTCGTTACCTTGGTGATTATTTTCAATACGGTCAAGCTGGCGACCCATGAGCGCCGGGAGGAGATCGCCATTATGAAAATGGTAGGCGCTACCAACAGCTTTATCCGTTGCCCCTTCGTTGTAGAGGGTATGACTTTGGGCCTTTCCGGCGCTGTGGTCGCTCTGGGCGCAGAATGGGCGATGTATGAGATGATCCGGGAGAGAATGGGCCAGCTGGATACCCTGAAAATGATTTCGCTTGTGCCGTTTTCCGAGCTTTTTGTGCTGATCGCAGTTGTGTTCGGTGGCGCAGGATTGTTTGTGGGTATTGTGGGTGGCTGGACATCTATCCGTAAGTTCTTGAAAGTGTGAGGAAACGATGAAAAAGAATTTAATAAAAATCGCGGCAGGACTTGTCTTTGCCTTTGCGCTTATCTTGCTGGTTTTGCCGACCTCCGCTTCTGCCAAGCAGCAGAGCAGTGCGGAAATTAAGGAGGAGATTGAAAAAGCAGAGCAGGAACAAAGTGTCTTAGAGGAAAAGCTCAAGGAGCTGGAAAAGTTGCAGTCTGCCAACCGGGAAAGCATGGAGCAGATGATCGAGCAGAAGAATGTGATCGATCAGCAGGTTTCCGTGCTCAATACCCAGATCAAGAATATCAATGAGCGGATCGCTGCCCAGACCTTGCTGATTGCCAACAAGCAGTTGGAGCTGGAGCAATCCCGGTCTCAGCTTGCTCTTATGCGTCAACAGTATAAAAAGCGGATTCGGGCGATGGAAGAGGGCGGTACGGTCTCTTACTGGGCGGTGCTGTTTGAAGCCAGCAGCTTTTCCGATCTTTTGGACCGGATCAATATGATCCAGGAGATTGCAGACGCAGATACCAAGCGGATTGAAGCTTTGGATAAGGCCACCCAAGAGGTCGAGACGGCAAAGCTTGCCCTTGACGAGGAAAAGCGCAATCTGGACAAGAACAAAGAGGAAATGGAAAAGAAGAGTGTCCAGCTTGCGAAAAAACGGGAAGAGTCGGAAGCCATTTTGGCAGAGCTTCTTGCCAAGGACAGAGAATATACAGATATGGTAGAGGATGCCGAGGAAGCCAAGGCGGAAATGCTGGAGCGAATTGATGCGCTGTCGTTAAAATTTACCGAGGCGGAGCTTCGGGAAGCGGAAGAAGCTGCCGCAGCGGCAGGTGGGACGAGTGTAACACCTCTGCATACCGATAAAAACGGTATTGTATGGGCAGAGCCTTGTGAGTACGGCAGAGTCAGCTCACCCTTCGGTTACCGTTATCACCCGGTAACAGGCGTGTGGAAAGGGCATAATGGCGTCGACCTGACCAGACCCAAATGGGCAGTAAGTACCGGCAAGCCTGTTCCTATTTATGCCACCCGTGCCGGTATCGTTTCCTATGTTGGCTACGATAAAACCGGCGGTAACTTGGTAAACATCGACCATTCCGGTGATTATCGCTCCCAGTATATGCACTTGGACAGCTACATAGTCAAAGCAGGTCAAAAGGTGAAGCAGGGCGAGATTATTGGCTATATGGGCAATACCGGTGTAGGTACCGGACCCCACCTGCACTTTACCATCCGGCATTATGAGCGATACGAAAAGACACCGGGCAACTGGGTCTATGGCTATAAGCACTATAATCCCGCTGAGTTTATTAAGTTCAGATAAGCAAAAATCCCACAGCCCAAATGGGCTGTGGGAACACTCACGATTGGGGGTAACACGCAATGCAGAGAAAGAGAAGGTCTTTCCGATGCCGCATATGCCTTTTGCTGGCGGCATTATTGGGAATACTGACCTTTACCGGCTGTGATCCTATGGAAAGCGAGCTTATGAAAAACCCGAATTTTACAGGACTTCTGGAATTGTTCGGTTATAAGCCTTTGCCGGGGCCCGAAGAGGACGGATCAATATGGATACTGCCTTGCAAATATACCCGGATCAGTTCTCCTTTTGGCTACCGCAATCATCCGGTAACAGGGGAATGGAAGCTCCACGGGGGAATCGACCTGGCTGCAGCCGAGGGAACGCCCATTTATGCCTCCCGGGCAGGTACGGTGGTATATGCCGGTTGGGACAGCGGCACCGGAGGCAAATATGTATCCATCGACCACGGAGATGGGTATAAATCCCAATATATGCATATGACGGACAAGATGGAATTCGTGGTAAAAAAGGGTCAGACGGTGCAGCAGGGGGAACTGATTGGTTATGTGGGCGATACCGGAGTAACCACCGGCTTCCATCTGCATTTTGTCATCAAAAAATATAATGAGGAAACAAAAAGTTGGGAGCCTTTGGATCCCGAGTTGTATTTGCATTTTCCCAGCGAGAACAAATGAGGTAACTAAGCTATGACAAAAAAGGAAAAAATCATAAAAGAGCTGGTATCCGCGGTATCCTATATTGCGGTGGCGGCGCTGGCGGTGGTTATCACCCTGGCGCTGACCGGGACATCCCAGTATGGGGCAGTGAATATCCCTGAGGGGGTAAGTAAATTAGACTACCTGCAGGCACTTTTGGAAGCCTACTATATTGACATTGACGATGTGGATATGGAGAAACTTCAGGATGCGGCCGCCGGTGCAATGGTAGATGCTTTGGGTGATCGGTGGAGCTACTATGTTTCTGCGGAGGAATTTGCAGAGGTTAAGGAGCAGAGCGCCAATAGCTATGTAGGCATCGGTGTTACTGTTCAGGCCCGTGAGGACGGGCAGGGCTTTGATATTACTCAGGTGGAGCCGGGCGGAAGCGCCCACGCAGGGGGTATCGTGCCCGGCGATGTACTCATCGGCGCAGAGGGTACAAGCTTTATTGACGCAGATGTAAACGAAGCCAGCAAGATCATTAAGGGCAAAGCCGGTACAACGGTTACGGTTACCGTTCTTCGGGACGGGGAGGAGATCACATTTACGCTTACCCGCAAGTTAATTCAGACCCAGGTTGCCAAGGGGGAAATGCTTCCCGGCAATATCGGTCTTGTAAGTATTACAAACTTTAATGACCGTTGCTATGAGGAAAGCAAGGCCGCCATTGACGACCTGATTCGCCGGGGCGCAACTGCGCTGATCTTCGATGTGCGGAATAATCCGGGCGGTTATAAGCATGAGCTGGTAAAGCTTTTGGATTATTTACTGCCTGCGGGAGATCTGTTCCACAGCGTGGACTATAGCGGCCAGAAAGAGACAGATACCTCCGGCGCTTCCTGCTTGGAAATGCCTATGGCGGTGCTGATCAACGGCAACAGTTACTCTGCCGCGGAATTTTTTGCGGCGGCTTTGAACGAGTATGATTGGGCCACGATTGTTGGTGATCCCACCAGTGGTAAGGGCAACTTCCAGTACACCTTCGAGCTACCGGACGGTTCCGGCGTGGGTCTTTCGGTGGGGAAATACTACACCCCCAAGGGTGTGAGCCTTGCAGATCAGGGTGGTCTCCAGCCGGAGGTGCTGGTAGAGATCAGCGATGAGCTGGCAGCTGAGATTTACGCTGATTTGGTGCCTTACGAGGAAGATCCCCAAATTCAGGCGGCGATAAAAGCGCTGACAGAGGTTGCAAAATAAAGAAAAATGGGCTAAACTTACCGGAAAATACAGTTTTTTATTGACTGTAGGGAAAAATTCCAGTATAATGACTTGCGAAAATTTTTGAAACGGAAAGAGGTTTCACTATGGCTAAGGAATATAAGATTACCGCTCTGCGTCTTGCAGATCTGGAAAAGGAACTCAATTATTTGAAGACAACCCGTGAGCGGGAGATCGCGGCTATGATCGCAGAAGCCCGTTCCTACGGCGACTTGTCCGAAAACTCCGAATACGATGCCGCCAAGAATGAACAGGCAAAGCTCTACGGTCGTATTGCCGAGATTGAGGATGTGCTGTCTCACGCAGTTATCATCGAGGACGAAAATGAGCTCACCGGCCGCGTCGGTCTGGGCTGTACCGTTGTGGTAGAGGATGAGCATGGCGTACAAAAGACCTACCGGATCACCGGTTCTCAGGAAGCAGATCCTATGAACGGCAAGCTCTCCGACGATTCTCCTTTCGGACGCGCTGTTGTTGGCAAGAGCGAGGGCGACAAGTTCATCGTCAATGCTCCCTTGGGCGCTTATGAGATGCGGGTCATCTCCGTTACGCGTGAGGGCTAAGCTATGGCAAAATTTGTACCTCAGCCGGAAATGCCCCTGAGCGATCAGGTGCAGGTTCGCCACGACAAGCTGGCCACTTTGCGGGCGGAGGGTCGGGACCCGTTCCTGCAGACAAAGTATGATTTTAACGCCGATTCTGCCACCGTCAAGGCTGATTATGAGGGCTTTGAGGGAAAGACCGTTAAGGTGGCAGGTCGCTTGATGAGCAAGCGCGGTCAGGGTAAGGTTATGTTCTGCGATTTGCAGGACAGCACCGGCCGCATCCAGCTGTTTGTGAAGATCGACGAGCTGGGCGAAGAGGAATATGCCCGCTTTAAGAAATACGACATCGGCGATATCGTCGGTGTAGAGGGCGAGATTTTCAAGACCAAGACTGAGGAAATTTCCGTTCGGGCAAAGAATGTTGTGCTTCTTGCCAAGTCCTTACTGCCCCTGCCGGAGAAGTTCCACGGCCTGACAGATAAGGAAATCCGCTTCCGTCAGCGGTATGTGGATTTGATGGTCAACCCCGAGGTGAAGCGGAATTTCGTAATCCGCTCCCAGTTTATTAAGCACCTGCGGGATTACCTGGACAATATGGGCTATATCGAGGTGGAAACCCCGGTGCTCAACACCATCGCCGGCGGCGCATCTGCCCGTCCCTTCATTACCCACCATAACACCCTGGACATTGATATGTATATGCGTATCGCTACCGAGCTGCCCCTGAAGCGGCTGATTATCGGCGGTATGGATCGGGTGTATGAAATCGGCCGGATTTTCCGGAACGAGGGTATGGACCCCAAGCACAATCCTGAATTTACCTCCGTGGAGCTGTATCAGGCCTATGCCGATTTCCACGATATGATGGACATTGCCGAGGGCGTTTACACCACCTTTGCCCAGAAGTACTTGGGTACTTATAAGCTGCAATGGATGGGCGAGGAGATCGATCTGGCGCCCGGCTGGCCCCGGATGACTATGGTAGAAGCTGTCCGCAAGTATGTGGGCATTGACTTTGACCAGATTTCCGACGATGCCGAGGCGGTTGCCGCCGCAAAGGCAAAGGGTGTTGAACTTGCCGATGCTGCGGAAAAGACCTGGGGCAATGCGCTGTACGCTTGCTTTGACCAGCGGGTAGAGGAGCATTTGGTACAGCCCACCTTTATTACTATGTACCCTGTGGAGGTTTCTCCTCTTACTAAGAGAAGCCCCATGGATCCCCGGCTTACCGAGCGGTTTGAGTTCTTCATCTGCCGCAGTGAGATGGGTAACGCCTACTCCGAGCTGAATGACCCTATGGATCAGAGAGACCGCTTCCAGAAGCAGGTAGAACAGCGGGAGCGCGGCGACGACGAGACCGAAATGCTGGACGAGGATTTCCTCAATGCGATGGAGTACGGTATGCCGCCCACGGGCGGTATGGGTATGGGCATCGACCGTGCGGTTATGCTCTTCACCGGCACCGACACCATTCGTGAGGTAATCTTGTTCCCCACAATGAAGCCCCTGGACTGAGAAAAGCCGCTATTTACAAGGGTTTTCGCGGTGTGCTCAACTGAATTTACCCACGATTTACCCATTTTGAACAATTAAAGACCGGCTATATGACCAATCCCCGCTTCTACCTTTTGGGTTGCGGGGATTGATTTCCCGTTTTTATTTAGCATCATAATGATTTGTGGATGAGAAAATATGCAAAAAATGTTGAATGTTTAATTGAAACATGATATAATTTCTTTGCATACTATATACTGATGATGGTAAATAATCGTTGTCATTATGCAAATTCATACAAAAGGGGAAGGAATATGACAAACAAAAGAAGTTTTTTACATCTTGTCAGTATAACGTATGGCGTAATGCTAATGTTGCTCATCCTAGTTTGTTTGCTCGAGAAGATAGAGAACGTAACTGGTGTTATTGATAAATTCAACGACATTATGGTTCCTACAACAATCACTTTTGCAGCCACCATTGTTCTTCCGGCACTGGAAGATAAGAGTAATACGCCTCGCTACGGAGTTTACTTATTGTTACTTATCATTGGCTGCGCTCTTATGTACATAGCAGACTTCTCAATTGATTACATTGTTTATTCTTTTGCGGAAATCTTGGTAACAGCTGTGACAATTTGGTTTTCTGCGTTAGTATATTTTGAAATGAATCAGGATAAAAATAAAGATGTGGCCGAGTCTGGACTTTCTGGAAAGGAGGATAACGAATGAAAATCTTAATCTTGATTTGCATTATCTACTACTTAATTGTTGTTATTACTCCTCTCCTTGTTTCGAAAATTCAAAAGCAAAAAGAGATCAAAACTCCTGCGTCATTACGGATAATGAAATATGTTAAAAACAAGAATCATGATCAAGATGCATATGATTATTTTATGACGTTTTATAAAGAAAAGTTATTCCCCAATTTTCTTGGAGTGCTTGAAAAAATAGATATAGATGAAGAATTCCAAACAAATAAAAAATCGCATTTTGATTATTTTTGGGATTTCGCAATTAATGCGGCTATAGAGAAAGTTCAAGAAGAGATTGATAGTGAGTTTAGAGACTATTGCAAATTACATTTAAGAGGAATTGAAAATTACAAGAAAGCATTAAAAGAAAATTATACCGAAAAACGCGAGTGGCTTAAGACGGTATACTTACCTCATGAAAAAGAAGAAGCGTGCCTAGATTTTCACAAATTAGCTTCAGTGGTTTGTAGGTGTGTCATCGGCAACAAGCCGTTTGTATTAGATGAAGAGGCAGCATTTGAATATATCAAGCAAAAATCTTCTAATCAGGAACTTTCTGTTGACTGGTTCACAAAAAATATATATTGTAATTATCGAGTTGCTTTCTATGCAAGTTTAGGTATATTGTATATAGATACTTTTCATAAGCTCTTGAAAGAAGATCGCAAACTGGCCGAAGATTTTAATGTACAACAAAATATGAAATTTTACTCGCCTTCTATAAATCATGAGAATTTCGAAAATAGTACAGTATTAGCACTTATGAAAGAAAATGTATTACAAAGAAAATTTGACTATTTAATGTATTCTTGTACACTTTATCAATTACAGGAATATAATATTATGTCCCTACGCTTATCGAATAAAAATAATTAATTAGCTATATTAGTGTGAAATTTTATAGATACCCCGCCTCTGCAAAGCGCAAAGGTGGGGTGTTTTATATATAGATGCAGGTAGTGCGTGTTGGAAAATATCGTTATTTGTGATATAATGAAACTATAATAATATTTCAATAAGAGAGGTAAATTATAATGGATGAGATATTAGAATTCTTTAAAACCAACAAGGATGCGATTACTGCCGTAGGTGTTGTTTCAACTTTTCTAATTAGCCTTGTTTCATTGCGATTTACTGTGAAAAATAATAAGGCTGTACATTATGTGAATTCCGTGACGAAAAATCGTGTGGATTGGATTGAAAAACTAAGAAAGAATATGGCTGAATTTATTGCATTGTTAGACACGCAGGATCTAACGGATAAATTTATTGAGCTTGATGACTTTATTAAGATTCCTATGGGAGAGAATTTGAAACGGCTTAATCAGACCGGTTCTGAAATTAAATTGATGATGAATTATTCTGATGATTTTGACAGAAAGATAATGCTCCAAATTGATTTAATAATTGCGCAGTATAAAAGATTTCATCTGCAAATTCAACAAAGTATATTTGATAATAAGACAAACGGAGATACTGTTTTTGTGCCCAACACAGAGATAATGGGATTGCAACAGGCAATGGAGCAGTCAAGTGCAGACTTGTTGGACAATATGCAAGTGTACTTGAAATCAGAGTGGAATCGTGTTAAATATGAATCAAAAGGCAAAACATACGAAAAGGAAACACAACTATTTGACCTTGAAGAACTAATGAAAAAGAAAGCTGATCCTAATTATAAAAACGATGTTTGGAAAAGGTTTTGTATAAATACAAAAGCAATGTTTAAGAGGGTTTTACATTCACATCAACTTTCAATTATTATATTTATTTTAGGAATAGTTATCTTGGTTATGTGTGTGCCGGATATGGTAAAAGATGTTGTTGGTTGGTTTTCGTGATTAACAGTTCTCCCGTCTATGTGATTTTACATAGACGGGATTTTACATATTTCTTGATTTGACAAGAGACTTGTGATATAATATTTGCGCCACACAGTTTAATATTGCTTCAAATAGGCATACTTTTGGTAAAAACGTATGCCTTGATGTCAATCCTATTTGGAGCGAACTGTGTGGCAACAGAAGTCAGGCGACGTTTTTCGGTGCGTGGCTCTTGCCACGCACTTTTTTGTTGGGAGAGATTAAAATGTATTGCAATAAATGCGGTAAAGAATTATCTGATAATGCGAAGTTTTGTCAAAACTGTGGTTCCCCTGTACTCAGCGTGAACGAGGCAGAAAGAAAATCCAAAGTGGACTTTCAGGAGATGATAGGAAAGCTGAAATCAAAAAAAGGGGCAGTCGTCGGTGCAGTAATTCTGTGTTTGATTATTATTTTCATCGTAATAATTAGCACAACGAAACCTGTTGAGGAGAAGCCTATTGAAGAGCACTTGCTGGGTGAATGGATTGCAGAAAATGAGAATGGTGAAGCATCAATTGTTTTCAGACAAAATGGCGATAAGTATATTGGCGAATGGATAGTTTATGATTATAGCAACAAGGAATGGGACGAACTCAATTTTACCATCAAGGAAACAGATGGCTATGTAATGACCATTCTATTCGATAGTGGAGAAATGGAATATGTTCCGTTTGCAGTCAGCAAAGACACATTGATTTTTGCAGATACTGAGTACAAAAACAAAGATAAAAATGTGCCTATTCCCACCGATAAATACACATATATTCTTGATGGCGTAATGCGCCCAGTTACGATGAGCTGTTATATGGGTATGACAAAAGATGAAGTTGATAACGCAATGCCATATACACCATACAGAACTGATGATGATAGATATTATTATGAGCTGCCGGAGAATGAATACGGTGATATTAGGCTATGGTTAGGTTTTGATGAGAAATACGGACTTAATGATATTACATATTGGCCTGGCGAAGAGTATTACGATAATAAATCTGAGATAATCGAATTTCTGTCCGATTTGTATGGTGACTATACAGAAGAACAGTGGTCTACTCAAGAAACCCACTTTAGTTATACGTGGCATTCGGGTAATTTAGTTATCGAATTAAATGACGATATGGAAGATGACACACTGTGGATTCATTATAGCATTGATAGAGATTGGATTTGGGAATTTGAAAAAAATAACAAAGATTGATTTTTGCTGATAATATTGTAAGAAAGCGTGAAGATTAAAATGGCGTTAATAAAGTGTACGGAATGCGGAAAAGAGATATCAGACAAAGCTGTGGCTTGCCCTCATTGCGGCTGTCCTACAGCTGAAATGAATGTACGTCAATCAGAAGCGACTGTTGGCGGCACAGCAGATACATCAATTGCTAATAAAAGTACAACAGAGAATAATGGCAGCCATAAGCCAAAAACGACTAAGAAAGTTATAAATAAGAAAATTATGATTCCTGTCTTGGCGTTAGGCTGTGCGATAATCATTTTTGCTATTTTAGTTTTTACCCATACAATTTGCTTGAAGCATTCATATTCTGAAGCCACTGTGTTACGGCCTCAGACGTGTTACCATTGTGGTAAAACTAAAGGTGACCCCAAGGATCTAATGAAAATAGAGTTCCCCACAAGAGGCGTTGGAGCTTTATTACCGGTCCCTGAATCTAATATGGGAGAAATTAACTGGAATGAAGCAAGCGGTTTCAATGCATATATTGGAAACACAACAGAAGGAGATTATAAGGATTATATTAAAGCCTGTATAGAATGTGGATTTGATGTGGATTACCAAAAAGGCGATGACTATTATTACGCTGACGACATTAACAGTAATAACCTTAATGTATGGTTTAAGGGTAATAATTTTATGGAAATTCAAATTATTGCGCCTAATCTAGAGGAAACTGATAGAAATGATATAATTAGTAAACTTTAAGTGATTACTTTATAATCACTCTACAGAATCATTGATTTTGTAGAGTGATTTATTTGTTATAGAATTACAAGAGTAAGTTGAATTAAGATATTTAGATATATCCTGTGCAAATCCCCGTAAGCAAGCCTTTGGACTAAAAAGTTATAAATTGCAGAAAGCACTGCTGTTTTGGCAGTGCTTTCTTGCGTTTTTGACATAAAGACTGCCATAGTTGCAATCCCTGTCGATTGATAGGGGATATGCCCTTTACAAAAAGAGGCTACTGTGGTATAAATAGTGGATAAGTACACCGTAAATTTATTCACGCAAAGGAGTTTATTATGGAAAACATTAGAATTCAGGACGACCTGTATACCTACGTCAACCAAGCCAAGCTGGATGAATTGGTGATTCCCGATGATATGCCTGTTGCCGGCGGTTTTGCAACCCTCAGCACTGATGTGGAAAAGCTGATGATCGGCGAATTTAACACTATGTGCAAGGACGCATCCTATCCCAACGATTACCTTGCCCGGGCTTGCAAGCTGTATGCTCTGGCAAAGGATGTAAAAAGAAAGAAAAAGCACGGCATCAAGCCTGCCCTGAAGAACCTCTCCGTACTCAAGAAAATCACCACCCTGCGCTCTTATAACCTCCGGGCAAAGGAGCTGATTTTTAGAGGCATCGCTATGCCCATCAGCATCAGTGTGGACGCAAATATGAAGGACACCACCCACCACTGCGTGATGGTTCAGGGCCCCAGTGTGATTTTGCCCGATGTGTCCTATTACAGTAACGACCAGCAAAGAGATGCGCTGCTTGCTATGTGGAGCGGCTCTGCCAAGCAGATCCTGGCCATTGCCGGCCACAGCGAGGAGGTAATCGACCTCCTGATCCAGGACACTCTGGCATTCGATGCTATGGTTGTCAAGTATGTTAAGAGCAGCGAAGAGTGGTCCGAGTACACGAAGATGTATAACCCTATGAAGACCGGCAGAGTGGCAGGTATGGTAAAGCCCCTGAACCTGAAGAAGCTCCTTGCGGACCTCTTTGGCTTTGTGCCCGAGGAAATCATCGTGGCAGAGCCCCGTTACTTCAAGAACTTCAAGGAAGTGTTCAATGCCGACACCTTCGGTATGTACAAAAACTGGGCATATGTCCTTACCCTGGTGGGCAGCTGCAGCCTCCTTTCCGAGGAGCTGCGTGATTTGGGCGGCGCATTCCGCAGAGCCCTTTCCGGTATTGCGGCCAATTCTTCTGCTGAAAAGTTTGCCTATCAGCTTGCTTCCGGTATGTACAGCGAGCCTGTGGGCCTTTATTACGGTGAAAAGTACTTCGGTGAGGAAGCCAAGAAGGACATTACGGAAATCGTTAAGCAGATCGTTGCCACTTATCAGAAGCGGATCGCCACCAACGATATTCTGGAGCAGGCGACAAAGGATAAAGCCATCCTGAAGCTTTCCAAGATGGGGCTGAAGCTGGCATATCCCGATCGGGTAGAGGAAATCTACGATAAGCTAATTTTTGATGAGAGCAAATCCCTGTATGACATTGTAGCGTCCCTGCGCAAGGTTCGTATGGAGGAGAATTTTGCAAAGCTTCATAAGGAAGTGGACCGCACCCACTGGGCAATGCCCGGACATATGGTCAACGCCTGCTACGATCCCTTCGTCAATGACATTACGTTCCCTGCAGCCATTTTGCAGGCACCTTTCTATTCCATTAAGCAGACCAGAAGCGAGAATTTGGGCGGTATCGGCGCGGTTATCGGCCACGAAATCTCCCACGCCTTTGACTCCAACGGTGCAAAGTGCGACGAGCTGGGCAACCTGAACAACTGGTGGACAAAAGCCGATGAGCGGAAGTTCAACAAGAAGGTAAATGCTATGGTTAAGCAGTTTGACGGCATTGAGCTTCCTTGGGGTACAGTTAACGGCAAGTTCACCGTCAGCGAGAACATTGCAGACAACGGCGGTATGGCAGTTACCTTAGATATTATGTCGGGTAGCGAGGGCGTTTCCTTTGAGGAGTATTTTGCCAATTGGGCGCGCGTTTGGTGCCAGAAGGCAAAGCCTGAGTATCAGGCACTTTTGCTTCAGGTGGATGTTCACGGCCCCTGCTATCTGCGAGCCAATATGCCTCCCAGAAACTTCCCCGAATGGTATGAGACCTTCGGCGTAAAGAAGACCGACGGAATGTACATTGCACCCTCCAAGCGCGTGGTGATTTGGTAAGAAGCCGGATAAGACCTGCATACAGCACCGTATGCAGGTCTTCAAATAGCTTTAGGTGAGTATATGAAAGAAAAGTACTGTTTCCGCCAGGCGACGAAAGAGGAGCTTGGAGAAATTTTTGCGTTGATTCTCAGCCGGATGGCGTGGATGGACAGCGTTGGCATTCAGCAGTGGAATGCCACAAAATATGATAAGCGGTATCCGATGGATTACTATGAAATGCGGCAAAAGCAGGGTGAGCTGTTTGTTATGCGGGAGTCGGAAGATGGGAAACTGCTGTGTATTGGAGGATTGCTCCGGGAGGACGAACGGTGGCCGGAAAGCGCTTCCGCCCTATACCTGCATCACTTTGCCTCCGACCCTGCCCATAAGGGAATGGGAAGTATATTTCTGGAAATGGCGGAAGCTTATACCGCCCAGCAGGGAATGGAG
>SVKZ01000025.1 GCA_015068165.1 Oscillospiraceae bacterium | reverse complement strand
TAGTTGTGCCCATATCAAAGGCAAGGCTTTTGTGATTTCTGTATGCGCCCTCCCCTGACGGTAAAACACCGCTTGTTAAGACTGTATCTTGGGTTTCGGATGGCAAAATTACGGTCATATCCCGGCGAATAACCGTATGGCAGGCAAGGACCTTGCTACCGTCAACCGTAACATGGCATTTTCCACATTTTCCCTCGCCGCCGCAAGGGGCATCGATAAGATAGCCTTCCCGGCGAAGCAGCTTCAGCAGGTTTTCATTTTCTGCCGCTTCCAAAACCCGGTTTTCCGGCAAAACAGCAATCCGAAACATCGATCCCCCTCCTTTTTTCTGTATTTTATCATTTTTTCGATCAAAAGGCAACAATAGAGAAAATAAATCCGTTATCCCTGTCCCCAAAAGGCGTTTTTCCCTGTCTATATCAGTAGAAGGAAAAATAATGGAAATCATCAGCCTGCTAATGGATTTGGAAAGTAACGTTGACTTATTATTTTCTTTATAATACAATAAGTTTATAAAGAAAGTAGGTGATAGAATGCTGCTGATGTACACCGCAATGATAGAGGAAGCGCCGAACCGAACCCGGTTTGAGAGGATATACCACAGCTACTGCAAACAAATGGTCTTTGTGGCGATGGGTGTGCTTCATAACACTCAGGACGCAGAGGATGCGGTGCAAAACGCGCTGATGCGCATCGCCAGGAATATTCAAAATGTACCGGAGGACGACCGGATTGAAAGAGCCTATGTACTTACAGCCGCAAAAAACGCCGCGCTAAACCTATTGCCGGGAAAGCAGCTTCGGGATTCTATGCAGGATATTTCCGATCTGCCTATCCCATCTACGGAAGACTTATTCCAAAAGGTTTTGGACAGCCAAAATTATGATTTGCTTCTGCGGGCGATGGGACAACTGGATTCTCCCTACAAAGAGGTTCTGATGTTAATTTATGTTCAGGAGCAAAGCATTCAGGAAGCGGCTAAAATCCTGTGCCGCAAGGAAGAAACGGTAAAAAAGCAGCTGCAGCGAGGCAGACGGCAGCTCATTGAACTATGCAGAAAGGAGGGAATGACCTTTGAATAAAAAACCGTTAAGCCCATTCCAGCAGGCACTGCTGGATGCCCAGATGGAGCAGTGGAAGGATATCCCTTCCGAAAAGGAAATAGAAATTCCCTTATCCCCGGAATTCGAGAAAAAAGGCAGCGAGCTGCTCCGCGGGGCAAAACGCAGGAAGAACCGGAACAATACCGGTATCCGCAGAATGGCTTTTGTCGCCGCTGTTCTTGCCATTTTGCTTGTGAATACTTTCGCAATTCCCTCTATTCGTGAGGGTTTGGCGGGACTCTTCACCGTGGATTCGGGCGAAACTTACCCCTTTGACTTTGATAGTAATATACTTGCTTCTGCACCCCAGAGAATCGAAAAGGTGTATAAACCGGCCTATATCCCGGAGGGCTTCCGGGAGGACTCCATCATAAACAGTCAGTGGGTAGTCTATATGTGGCAGGGCAGCGGTGGAAAAATGATTACCTTTGGGCAATATCCCCTTTCCAACGAATCCGTACAGCCCCAACAGGGCGAGGGAGCATTGCAGGAAGAACCGTTTCGTATGAACGGCCACAAGGTGTATTCTATGCGCAGCGATTCCAGCCGGATATATTTCTGGACAGATAACACCTATTTTTACCGCTTAGTATGCAGCAATTCCGTCCCGACAGACGAATCAAACAAGATGCTTAACAACATTAAAATAAATGAAAATGCTGCTGTAGCAAGCTTGCAGAAACAACCTTAGAAATGCAGTGTTTTTGAGATTGGAGGTTGTGTTTATGAAAAAGTGGTTTATGTATTTACTGATACCTTGCGCGGTTTTGCTGCTTTTGCTGCTGGTGTACGGCGCTACCCAGTGCCAAACACCTGACCCTACCGATCCCACAGTTGCGACCACAGATCCCACCGATGGGCCTACAGATCCTACGAACCCGCCTACGGGACCTACCGTTCCTCCCACGAATCCACCCACCGCCCCCCCAACAGATCCGCCTACAGACCCTCCGACAGATCCACCTACAGACCCTACACAGGTGATAGAAGATCCCCTTTTTGCGGAGTTTGACGCATTGTTTGGAAATTGGAAAAGCTGGTACAGCCGCGCATTGCTCTGCGAGTATAACACACCGGCAGAGATTGACCTTACGGAACTTTTTTATACCGGCTTTGATGGCGAGTCGGATAAGCCTACAGCCGAGGAACTGGAATACCTGTTACAGAATATGGAAGGCTATGAAGGATATCTTGATCTGATTCGTCTGCCTGTAGACAAAATGAACGAGGTGCTGACACAGTATTTTGGTATTACCTTAGAGGATATCAAAGAGTCCGGGTTTGGTTATCTTGTCTATATGGAAAGCACGGATTGCTACTATATGTACCACGGAGATGCCAACGGTATCGATGATTTTAAGACCACAGGGCTGGAAACTTTATCGGACGGAACCATCCGAATGTCCTATGAAACTGACGGCGTAGCTTGCGCTGCTGTCCTCAAGCCGGTTAAAGACGGTTACCAAATTCTGTCTAATCGGACGGTCGGGTATCCTGTGATAGCCGGTGATCCTTTGTTGAAGGAGTACGAAGAGTTGTTTGCAAGTTGGCAAAGCTGGCACCGTCAGGCGCTGATCTGCCAGTACGAAGATCCGTTCAAAATCAATTTGAAGGAATTCTTCTATAACGGCTTTAGCGATGAATCCCGCACACCTACCGATGAGGAACGAGAAGCGCTCAAGGATATGCCCGGAATTGACTTAAGCTTACCGCTCATCCGTCTGCCGGTAGAAAAAATGAATCAGGTGCTGCAGGATGTATTTGTTGAAATTACCGCATGGTCGCCAGACTTGGATTTTGAAGGGCTTGTCTACCTGGAAAGCACAAATTGTTACTATCATACAGCGAGTGGTTGGGATTATGTAAAGTATCTCAAAATTATAAAGGCGGATTTACATTTGGAGTATGACCGTCTGCGTATATATTATACCCTCGGCGACGGAAACACGTATGTGGTCAAAATGAATCGCTTTGGCAATATTATCTACAACAAGCTGGAATCTTCCTCTCCCATTGATTTGGATTCTGACAACGCACTTTCGGAATTGAATGCCTTGTTTGGAAATGTGTATGGTTGGTATAACCGGGCGCTGGTCTGCGAATACGCAACCCCTGCAGACATCAATCTTTTGGAACTGTTTTATAACGGATTTGACATTGGGAAGCCCACAAATGTTACCGATGAAGAATGGGAATTCCTGAAGGACTACACCCTCGAAGACACAAATTTAGAGGTAATCCGTCTGCCCGCAAGCAAAATGAACAAGGTGCTGACCCAATATTTTGGCATTACCTTAAAGGATGTGAAGAAGTCCGGCTTTGAGCATCTGCTCTACCTGGAAAGCACAGATTGCTATTATGATATGCACAACGATGCCAATGGCATAATGAATTTCAAAGCTACAGCTGTGGAAAAACAGTCGGATGGTACCGTTCGTGTCAGCTACACATACGATTATAGTGATGGAACCTATGTAGTAACGCTGAAACCTAATGGCAACGGTTTTCTGATTCTTTCCAATCAAAAAGCGAAATAACATCACCTGCCCTCCGGGACACCCGGAGGGCGGATTCTATCGGATAAACAAACAAAAATGCTCCGGCTTTGCCGGAGCATTTTTACGGATTAAAGGTAGTACAAATACAGCATCACCAAAGAGATCCCGATGAAGACGGCGCCGCAAATCAGCAGGAAGCCAAAAGGAATCTTCTTCTCTGTACGGGCGGCCTTATAGTCGTGATAAGTCTCATATTTCTTCATTCCGGGCTTGCGGAACAGATCGATGAAGGATTTGACACTATAAGTCAGGCCTGCAAAAGTGCCTTTATTGCTGGAGAAAATCAGCAAGCCAATGCAAACCTTTACCACGCCTACCACAAAGAAGCCATCGCACAAAATGTGGAAAATCATCTTTGTTTCCGTCTGGCCAAAGATATCCTTCAGCCAAAGGACATAGGCAACGCCCGCCAGACCGCACAGGACGGTAATCACATACTTTTTGAGAGCGCTCATTTCTGTGCCTCTTCGTATTCCTTACGGTATTTCTCCAACTCCTCGGTGTTACAGTACACGAAGTGTCCGGGATAGACCTCCTGCATAGAGGGGCCTTCCTTGGAATAATCGTGGTCGAGAACAGGGTTGTAGGTCATACGGGTTCTGCTCTTCTCGGTCAGGGGGTCAGGCAGAGGAATGGCAGACAGCAGAGACCGGGTGTAGGGATGGAAGGGATGGGCAAACAGCTCATCAGAGGTACCCAACTCAACAATCTTACCGAAGTACATAACCGCAATCCGGTCGGAAAAATACTTAACAACTGCCAAATCGTGAGCGATAAACATAATGGTGAGGCCCATTTTTTCGCTCAACTCGTGGAGCAGATTGATGACCTGCGCCTGAATGGAAACGTCCAATGCAGAGATAGGCTCGTCCGCAATAATCAGCTCAGGATTCATAACGACCGCACGGGCAATGCCGATACGCTGACGCTGACCGCCGGAGAACTCGTGAGGATAACGGGTTGCGTGCTCCTGCACAAGACCGACTGTCTCCAAAATCTTATAAACCTGCTGGTCAATCTTTTCCTTATCCTTTTCACCACGGATCACCAAGCCCTCGGCAATAATGTCGCGGACAGTCATACGGGGATCGAGAGAGGCGATAGGATCCTGGAAAATCATCTGAATTTCGTTGGTGAGCTTATTTTTGCCCTTGGCACGGGACCACTTTTTATGGTCGGCAACGGCAGCCTTCATCTCCGCCTGATTTTCTGCGACGATCTTATCCAGCTCTTCCTTGGTGATTTTCTTCTCATCAAAATCTTTGCGAGCCTGCTTGATCGCATTCTGATAGGTGCGGGTACCGGCGCAAATGCGCTGACCTTTGTAGTAAACAGAGCCGCCGGTAATATCGTAAAGACGGATAATGGAACGGCCGGTGGTAGTCTTGCCGCAGCCGGACTCACCTACAAGGCCGAAAACCTCACCCTTGTAGACGTCGAAGCTGACATTATCAACTGCCTTCAGTTCCCGCTTGCCCATTTTGAAGTACTGCTGGAGATTTTGAACACTTAATAAGACTTCTTTTTCCATGTTACTGTCTCTCCTTCTTCATACGTTCGATACGGGCCTGAATCAGAGCAGGCATTTCTACCTTAGGCGCATTGGGATGGAGCAGCCAGGTAGCGGCAGAGTGGGTAGGTGTGATCTCAAACAGCGGGGGCTCGACCTCAAAGTCGATCTCCAGCGCATATTTGTTTCTCGCCGCGAAGGCGTCGCCCTTGGGGGGATAGATCATATTGGGAGGTGTGCCGGGGATGGATTCCAGACGCTCAGTGGTATGCAGGTCAGGCATAGAGCTCAGCAACGCCCAGGTATAGGGATGGGCAGGCTCGTAGAAAACTTCTTCTGCTGTACCCAACTCAACGATCTTACCTGCGTACATAACGGCGATCCGGTCAGCCATATTGGCAACAACGCCCATATTATGTGTAATGAAGATAACCGACAGATTTCTCTTGCGCTTGATATCGTTGATCAGCTCCAGAATCTGCGCCTGGATGGTAACGTCCAAAGCGGTGGTCGGCTCGTCGCAAATGAGGATGTCCGGGTTGGCAGACAGTGCGATTGCAATAACAATACGCTGACGCATGCCGCCGGAAAACTCGAAGGGATACTGATTGAAACGGGTAGTAGGCTCAGGGATGCCGACCTCTTCCATCAGCTTGATGGCCTTAGCCTTAGCAATCCGCTTGTTCATCTTCACAACGAACTTGGAGGCTTCTTCCTTCAGGAAATCAATAATCGCTACCATATTTGCTTCCGCATTGAAGGCAGCGCTGCCCGCAATAGCGGCATTATAGTAAGCAATCATATTCTCGAAAATACGGCAGAGGTTTGCCTGCTTCAGCTCCAGATCGACGATGATCTGCGGTGTCAGTACCCAGTCAGGAGTCTGACCCTTCTTAATAATGGCATCGTATTTTGCCTTGTTCTTCAGGTATTTCTTTTCCTCAATGGGGTTTTTGCGAACACCGTCAAAGTATTCGCGAATGGCCGTTTCCAAAGCAGATGCGAAAACATATTCCACACTCTCTTTGCGGACACTCAGCCGATCAATAGCGGCATTGACCTTGGCAGAAAGCTGCTTATGATACTCCTTCGCCTTTGCTTCGGCAAAACCATCCGCCTTAAAGTAGGCAAGAGCCTCTTCCAGTTCCGGCAGAACCGCCTTTTTCGCCTCGATCGACTTGTTATAGGCAAAGGTAACACCCTTTATACCGGTAGCGATAAACTCCAGCATAAAGTCTTCGTCCAGGAACTTGCGGGTAACATCGTTCATCTGGGCAACGGTCATATTGCTAAAGTCTGCATCGGGCTTGGCTGTCAGGTAGTAGCCAAGTGTGAAGAAGTTGGGCTTTTCCTTGGCGAGGGTAGCCTTTACAATCTCAGCACCCTCCTCCAAAACCGGCAACGCTTCCTCAGCACTTACATTCTTGCCCTTGGAAACCAGAGCAGAAAGCTTTGCGCCGTAGGCTTCATTGTCTGCGTTCTTCTCCAGAACGAAGGGATTGTAGGACAGAGCATAGAGCTTATTCAGGTTCTTCAGTTCAGCAACAAGATTAAACTCTTTCTGCTTCTGAAGCATCAAAATGGCATTGTCAATGTCCATTTCCAGCTGAATCATATTGCCGTAGGCTTCGTTATACTCACGCTCAATTTTGGTAGCGGCAATGCAGAAGGTGTCAAATTTCTTAAGCTTTGCCTCTACATCCGCGGTGTTATTGGCACCGTTCGCCGCATCGGCGGCATTGATATTCTCACCCAAAAGCTTAAGCTTGCCGTTAAACGCATTTTGGGCATTCTTCTTGCCGGTTTCGGCTTTGAGAATCATCGCCTCCGTCAGCTGCTGGCCGATTCGCATAATCGGGTTCAGGCTGGACATAGGGTCCTGGAAAATCATAGCGATTTTGTCGCCGCGGATCTTGTGGAAATCCTCTTCGGAAATTTTCAGTAGATCCTGTCCATCATAAATGATTTCGCCACCCTCGACGATGGAGTTGCCGGCCAGAATACCCATAACCGCCTTACTGGTAACGGACTTACCAGAGCCGGATTCACCGACGATTGCTAAAGTCTCGCCCTTGTGAAGGTCGAAGGAAATATTACGGACAGCCTTCAAAATACCACCCTGGGTACGGAAGGAGATCTGCAGATTCTTTACTTCTAATTTCTTATCCATAATAATGGCCATATTCCTTTCCGCCGTGTCCGCCCCGGAGACTATCTCCGGGCACGGCAAATCTGTTTTTAGAAATTCTTTTTCGGTAATTTAGTCTTCTGTGCCTCTCAAGGACGGGTTGAATGCATCCCGCAAGCCGTTACCGAAAAGGTTGAAGGAAAGCATCAGCAAACTGATGAATACAGCGGGGAACAGAATGATATGGGGGTGGGTCTGCAACGCGTTCTGACCGGCAGCAAGCAGCGTACCGACGCTGGTTATATTACTGGAGTTCAGGTCAATAATGTTCAGGTAGCTCAAGCTGGTTTCGGAGAAGATAACACCGGGAATCACCAGAACAGAGCCGGTAATCAAAGTGCCGATTGCGTTGGGGAAAATGTGCTTAAACATAATCCGCTTGTCGTTTGCGCCCAGAGTCCGGGCAACCAGAACATACTCCTGATTCTTGAAGCGGTAGAACTGCATTCTTGTCCGGGCTGCCATACCTGTCCAGCCTGTTAAGAAGAAGGAAATGAAAAGCACAACCATATGCGAAACTTCCAGGTGGTACTTCAGCAGCGTAATGACGATCATAAAGGGAATGGAGGACAGAAGTTCCACAAACCGCTCCATAACAATATCAATCTTGCCGCCGTAGTAGCCCTCGATTGCGCCGTAAACAGCACCGACAAACAGGTTAACCGTAGACACAACCACCGCCAAAATGAAGGAGAATCTTGCGCCACTGGCCAGACGGGCAAAAATATCTCTACCGTAAGCATCTGCGCCAAAAATGTGCAGGGGTTCAGTAATACCGTCCTTCAATACCTCAGAGTGATAATAGGCATAGTAAGCACGACAATCCAGGCGCACTTCCCAAGTATCACCTCTGAAGATACCATAACTATACTGCTTCTCGTCGCCTTCCCAGTAAACCTTACTGGTGTAGCTGTCGGTGCCGTCATCCAGCTTGTAAATATTGATAAAGTCGCCATTGTCGTCCAAGACGATCTCGCTCTTATTACCGCCGCCAACCTTAGTTTTGTACCAAATGTTGGGGTTTTTCTTATCCTGAACCGTCTCAGGACGCTGATTGGGATCAGTAATAGGCATAATGACCTGAATGCCGGTCCGATCCTGGTAGGCCTGAACAGCCTTATATTCCGCATCTGTCAGTTTTTCGAACTTGACACCGGCAGAGTTATAGGTATCCAAACGGAAAGAGTAGCGCAGTCTGGTCTTGCCCATATACTTTTCTTCTACTTTTTCCACGTCGCCAATAAAGACAGGGCGACGGGTCTCAATCTGGATCGCGAGATACTCGTTATAGTAGGCCTCACTCTGTACCATATCCTTACCGCCATCCCAGAAATGGATGCCGTTATCGTAGAAGAACCGGATTTTAGGCAAGGCATAAGCGTAGTCCAGATCCTCATAGGCAACGGAATACGGGGTCAGCATAGGTCCAAAAATCGCAAACAGCACCAAAAGGCCGATAATAATTGCGGCTAAGATCGAGCCCTTATTCCGAGAAAAACGATGCAACGCATCCTGTAGATAAGAAACCGGTTTCGTTTCTAACTTATTGTCGTGGAGTGTGCCGTCGGTCTTGCGAAATACAAACTTTTCGGCAGAAATCTTATAATCCTGCGCCTTCATTTATTTCGCCCCCATTCTGATTCTCGGATCGATGAAACCGTAGGACAGGTCGATCACCAAACCGGCGGCCAAGCCGATTGCCAGATAGAAACCGGACAGCAGCATAAAGAAGTCATAGTCCGGCGCATTGATGGCAGAAAGATACAAGCCACCAACACCGGGGATAGAGAAGATATTCTCAATAATCAAAGAACCGGACATAACGGAGATAAATTCACCGATAATTGCGGGGAAAATGGGCACCATTGCGTTACGCATTGCGTGGCGAACAGTAGCCTGGGACTTGGTAAGACCCTTGGTGCGGGCAAGGAGCATAAACTCGCTGGTCAGCACCTCCGTCAGCTCTGCACGGACGCCACGGGCGTAGCCGGCAATAGAGCCGAAGGACATAGACAAAATTGCGGGGATCATAGAGACAAACATTTTGGAATTGAAATACAGACTCCAGTTAAATGTTTCGGGAATATATTGAAGGTTCTTCTCCGGATAAGCTGCTACAATATCCGGCAGCGAACTAACTTGCATAGGAAGATTGCCATACTTAAAGCACAGCAGATACAAAATCAGCGAAGCATAGACAAAAGACGGCACCGAGATAACCACCATAACAGAGGTGCTGATCAGGTGATCCTGCCATCTGTTCTTTTTCAGGGCAGCAAAAATACCCAATGCGATACCAATGGGAACCGCAAACAAAGAAGAATAGATATTAATTAAAATCGTGGGAGGCAGTTTTTCAATAAAGATATTCCAAACAGGACGGTTACGGTATTCGGGTATATTTACACAAATGCCGAAGTCTCCATTGAGGACGATACGCCGGGCATAAAGAAAAAGCTGCTCAGGAATCGGCTTATTATAGCCTCTGGCCTCAAGCTGCTGAAGAAGCTTTGTTGCGTCTTCACCGATACCAACCGTAGTTGTATCTACCGGAAGAAGCTTAATGAGTACAAAGCACATTACAATAATGATAACAAACGTCATAATCATCAGACCAATACGCTTGCAACAATACTTGAACATATACACTTTGCACACACTCCTTTCTCTGGATAATTAACCGACACAGAGGGGATAGTTGTTGCAACTATCCCCTCATGCCGTTAGGATTTAAGACGATAAATTATTTGTAGTCGAGAACGTTGTTCTGTGCTGCAACCTCAGCAGCCCACTCAGCATCGGTGAAGTTGTACTTCATATACTTGATTCCGCCGTAGCTCATGAAGGTGTTGTACTCCCAGGTGATGTATTCAACCTTATAAGACAGCAGAGAAGCGCTGAACTCGTTGGCAATCGGTACGGAGTAGTACTGTGTCAGAACTTCTTTCTCCAGAGCTGCGATCAGCTGCAATCTCTGAGACTCTTCCAGAGCATTGGAACTCCAGTCATATGCAGCACCGGAAGTACCATTCAAGCAAGCGTACCAATCCATCAAGGACATAGTCTCAGTAATATCGGCACCATTCTCGCCTACACCCTTCATAGTGAAGGTCATCATATGGGAGCTGGTGTCCCAACCCATAGAGTACATATAGCCAGGATCCAGATAAGCCAGCAGGAAGTAGCCGGGGTCCCAAGCAGCACCACTCCAGCCGCCCAGGCAGATGTCGTAAGCACCATTACGGAAGTCGTTAGCCCAAGTCTTGCCCTTCTCAGCAGTCTCAACTTCCAGCTTGCCCTCCAGAGGAGTACCCTTAGCCATCTCGATCCAGGCATTGGAGATGAAGTTTACGTGACGCTTGAAGATATCGGTAACAGAAGCAGTACCGAAGGTCAAAACGACCTTATCGGTCTCCTTAATATCGCCGGCAGCCAGAGCATCGTTGTAAGCCTTGGTCAGAAGCTGCTTAGCCAGATTGACCTCATAACCGGTAACATCAGCAACTGCATCGTCGATGTTAGAGTACTTGGTCCAGTCAACGCCGTAAACCTCGCAGAGAACCTTCTTAGCCTCGTCGGAGTTTCTGAACACGCCACCGTTTTCTACGTCATAGTAGTGCATGGTGTTGAACAGGCCGAAGCCAGCCAGGTAAGAAGTGGTACATGCCTTAGCATATGCGTCTCTGTCGATAGCCAGGGACAGAGCCTTACGGAAATCCTGGTAGGTCAGGAGGGTCTTGTTAATGCCGTCGGACTCACGAGCCTTCAGGCCTTCCTTGCTGGACTGCAGCTGCATAGAGCTGACAAAGTCGGAAGGAGTAAAGTAAGCGCGGTCAGAGCCCTTATATTCGTCAGCGATGGAAACGTCGATGCCGATGCCGTCAACCTGGCCAGCCTGGAACATAGACCAAGCGGACTGCCATTCCTTAACGGTGTCGCAAACGATCTTGTCGGTCTGATACAGGCCCTTGTTCTCTTCCAGAGCGTAGCCATACCAGTTCTCATTGCGCTCCAGGGTGTACTGCTTACCGGTCTGGAAGGAGACCAACTTGTAGGGGCCCCAGGAAGCGGTGGTTTCAACGCTGGAGTTATACTTGGAGGTCCACAGAGAGTTATTGTCATCGGGAGCAACCTTGTTAGCCTCGAACTTCGCCTTGTGAACCAGAGGCAGAGAGGACATATTGTAAGCTGCCTTGTAGGACAGAGAGCCGTCTTCCTTCAGCAGATCCAGAGCCTTCTCCAGAACAAGGACGATCTCGTACTCGTTGTCACCAACGAAGATGCCGACTTCGGAGAAATCCATTGCAGGAATCTCAAACTCAGTGATAACCCAGTACTGAGGCAGGCAAGTCTCGTCTTCGTTGCCCCAAGCGGGAGTGTTGATCAGGGTCTTCCACAGTTCGATGGACTCATCGGTAATAGCAACCCTGCCGCTCTCGTCAGCAAGATTCTTCAATGCCGCCAGAGCAGTAGCATCAAAGTAGTTAGCCAGCTGTGCAACGGAGTAGCCGCTGCAGTAGGAGAACTTCTCGGAGAGGGAGAAGTAAATTGCCTTGCCGTTGGGCTGGGTGTAAACACCGTCATCGCCCTTGACCAGGTCAGCCAGAACATACTCGTTCCAGTCGCAGTTGTTTGCAGTTTCCAGTGTCTGACCCTGCTTTACATACTTCTGCGCATTGTAAATAATGGTAGAGCTGTTGTAGAAGGAGTCAGCGCGGTAGTTCTGGAAGTCGGGGTTCAGCTGTTCCTTCATAGTGTAAACGAAGTCTTCAGCCTTGATGGGGGTGCCATCGTCCCACTTCAGATCCTCACGCAGAGTGATGGTGTAGGAGTAGCCCTTGCCGTCTGCGGGCAGGCCCCACTTTTCTGCGTACTTAGCAGTGGTGTCTTCCAGCTTAGTAGCAGCCTCGTACTTCATAACGAACTCGCCGGGAACGGGCTCGCCGTTAGCGTCGAACTTGAAGTCGTAGGAGTAGAAGGAACTGCCAATGTAGCTCATAATCTGAGTATCATTGTTATCCTGATAGGTCAGCTCATTCCAGTTGGAGGGGGATACGGATGTGTAGGTTCTGTAGGTGTAGGTGTCAGCGGCAGCAGGAGCACCACCGGGCAGGAACACCGCCAGAGCAATCGCTGCTACGAGAACCACAGCGATAGCGCTAATGATAATTTTCTTTTTCATAGTTGTATTCCTTTTCCTTTCTAAAAAGTATTACTTAAAGATTATAACACCGAGGAAAAGAAGAGTCAAGCCTATTTCTAAAAGATTTTCCACAAATTCTAATAAATATGCACCGTTTTTTCCTTTTTCATACATTTAATACATAAAATTATTCGTTTTTTAGGAAACATCAGCCAGTTTCACAATAAAAGGTTGTCTTTCCTACAATAACATTCTTCCACGGAAAGCAGAAAATAACGCTTTTTTCAGAGGCAACTATTAGGAAATCCGTCTTTTAAAAAGCTGAAAGACGGATTTATTTTACTTTTTTTCCGGGCAAATGCCGAGTTGCTCTAACAGATTTTTTTGTGCCTTGATCTCCTCATTGGAAACCTGTCCGGTTTTCTTGCTCCACCTTAGAACCAAATCACCCCGGCGGGCAACGGCGCGGAAGCATCTTGTACACCACGCCGCAGGAAGCAGGTAGGGCTTTCCCTTGCACCAGGGGAAGCGGTCTTCCAGCTCCTCCCGGGAATAGAAGGCTTTTTTCAGAAGTGCCGATGTCCGGCTCTGCCCGGGAGACAGCGCAACAGAATTAAGAACCGCCCTGTCTGCCGTGCCGTACTGACCGGCAGACAGGATATATTCTCACAAAGCCGCAAGCAACGGTGTTTCCTCTCCCCTGCCGAACCACAATTCCGCAAGGTCTTCAATATTATGGGCAAATTCCAAAAGTCCGAAGCGAGAAAGCTCTGCCTCTACCGTTTCCCGGTTAAACGCCGGTTTTCGCAGGTGGCGATTGACCCACACATCCAGAGCAAACCTTACACCAACGCCACCGACAACAAAATGATTTGCCAAATGGCAGATGGTATTTAGGTAGAAGCCTTCCGGTGTCAGATTTCCTTCCTCTCCCGCATACTGCCAGCCAGGATTGATCCCGGTTCCTACCGGGGTTTCGTGATGCAGAAGATTGGGATGGAATTCCACCGTAATCCCGCCGGGAAAAGTATAATTGCGGTGATTGCCATCGCTATGACCCGATACCGCCTGCATTTCTTTGGCAATCCGGTCAATGGCCGGATAGTCCTCTGTATGGACAAGAATATCCATATCGCACATTGTTCGCAGTGCAGGCTCGGGATAGCTTTCCTTCAGGCAGATACCTTTTAATAATATATATGGCACTTGCGCCTCGGTAAGCTTCCGGGTCAGGGTGTTTTTCAGGTGTGTAAACTGCGCATCTCTGAAAATCGCCGTCTGATATGCCTGGGTCAGGATTTTCTGCCCCGGCTCGGGAACGCAATTCCACAAATCCGCCTTTTGCAGGCCGTTATAAACCAGCGCCTCCACCGCGTGCATCCGGCACAGACCAACAAACTGCCGCCAACCTACACTTTCGGGCAGTTCAAAGGGTTTTCCCGCCACAGAAGGCGCCAAAGTATCAATCAAAAGCTTCTGTTCTGCCGTCATCCGTCTTTTCTCCAAACCATTTTGTTGACTACACCGGTATAGGACTGGATCAGCTTAACCACCTTTGTGGACACATTTTCTTCCACATAATCAGGGACAGGGATGCCGTTATCTCCCTCTTTTACCATTTCCACCGCGGTATCTACCGCCTGCAGCAGGCTCTTTTCGTCAATGCCTGCCAGCACAAAGCAGCCCTTATCCAGCGCTTCAGGGCGCTCGGTGGAGGTGCGGATACAAACCGCAGGGAAAGGCTTGCCAACAGAGGTGAAGAAGCTGCTCTCCTCCGGAAGCGTACCGCTGTCGGACACCACCGCAAAGGCATTCATCTGCAAACAGTTATAGTCGTGGAAGCCCAAGGGCTCGTGGTGTATCACCCGCTTGTCCAGTGTAAAACCGCTGACCTCTAAACGATTGCGGCTTCTGGGGTGGCAGGAATAGAGGATGGGCATATTGTACTTTTCCGCCATTTTGTTGATTGCGGTAAAGAGGCTTGTAAAGTTCTTTTCCGTGTCGATATTTTCTTCCCGGTGAGCAGAAAGAAGGATATATTTACCCTTTTCGAGGCCCAAACGGGCGTGAATATCGCTGTTTTCAATTTTCTCGAGGTTGCCCCGGAGAACCTCTGCCATAGGAGAACCGGTTACATAGGTTCTCTCTTTCGGCAGACCGTTATCTGCTAAGTAACGGCGGGCGTGTTCGGAGTAGCACATATTAACATCGGAAATGATGTCCACGATTCGGCGGTTGGTCTCCTCAGGCAGGCATTCGTCCTTGCAGCGGTTGCCGGCTTCCATATGGAAAATGGGGATATGCAGCCGTTTTGCGCCAATGACGGAAAGGCAGGAATTGGTATCGCCCAACACCAGTACCGCATCGGGCTGAGTTTCCACCATCAGCTGATAGCTTTTGGCAATGATATTTCCCATCGTCTCGCCCAGATCCTTGCCTACCGCATCCAAATACACATCCGGATCATTCAGTTCCAAATCCCGGAAAAATACGCCGTTTAAGTTGTAGTCGTAGTTCTGACCGGTATGGGCCAGCAGGGTATCAAAATACTTGCGGCACTTGGTAATCACCGCAGACAGTCGGATAATTTCCGGTCGTGTGCCAACAATGATGAGAAGCTTTAATTTTCCGTTATTTGCAAAAGATGCCATCCTTTATTCCTCTACTTTCTCAAAGAATGTGTCGCGTTTACCAGGGCCCAACTGCTCGTTGGTCCACATCAGGGTTACCAAATCTTCGGTATCACTTAGATTGACAATGTTGTGGGTGTAACCCGGCAGCATATGGACTGCCTGTATTTTTTCTCCGGACACATAAAAATCAAGCACTTCCTCGGTGCCGATTTTCCGCTGCTGAATTAGGGCCTTTCCGGAGACAACAATGAAAAATTCCCATTTGGTATGATGCCAGTGCTGACCCTTTGTAATACCGGGCTTGCTGATATTCACGGAAAACTGACCGCATTTCTCGGTTTTCAGTAGTTCTGTAAAGCTGCCCCGGTCATCGCAGTTCATTTTCAGGTCAAAAATCACGGTATCCTTTGGCAAATAGCTTAAATAAGTGGAGTAAAGCTTCTTCGCGAAGCTTCCTTGGGGAATTTCCGGCATCAAAAGGGTTTCCGGTTGCCCCTTGAAGCTTTCCAGTAAGGCAACAATTTCGCCCAATGTGGTTTTGTGGCTAATCGGTGCGGCGCAGTAACGGCCATCCTCTTTCAGCACGGTCTTTATGCCGTCAAATTCACAGCGGTGGGGCTTTCCCTCCAATGCGTCCAGCATTTCCTCCACCAAATCGTCAATATACAGTAGATCCAGCTCTACAGAGGGGTCATTGACGGTATTGGGCAAGTCGTTTGCAATATTATAGCAAAAGGTGGCCACCGCAGAATTATAACTGGGCCTGCACCACTTGCCGAACAGGTTGGGAAAGCGGTACACCAGCACCTGGGCCCCGGTCTCTTCGCCGTAGGTAAACATTCTATCCTCCCCTGCCTTTTTGCTTCTGCCGTATTCTCCGTCGTAACGGCCGATGCAGGTGGCCTGAATGGAGGAAGAAAGCATTACCGGGCAGGTGTTCTTGCAAGCTTTTAGTGTATCCAGCAAGGTGGATGTGAAGCCGAAATTGCCCTGCATAAATTCCGCCTGGTCTTTCGGGCGATTGACCCCTGCCAGATGGAAGACAAAATCAGCATTTCGGCAATATTCCTGCAAAAACGCCGGGTCAGTGTCTATATCATATTCAAAAATGCTATCAATTTTCAGACTGCGGGTGCGGTTCTTGCCATCCCGGAGGGTTTTTAAGGTCTCCACTAAGTTCCGGCCCACAAAGCCCTTGGCGCCTGTAACAAGAATATTCATAGAAATTCTCCTGAATAAGCAATCCCCTGCTTGTCCAGCTCCTCCCGGATGTACGCAAGGCTCAGCAGCTTTTTCTGTACCTGCTCCACATCCAAAAGCTCTGTGTTAGAGGAGTTAAACTCTGTCAGCGGATTGCGGTTTACATCGCCCTGCTTAAAGAACTTATCGTAGTTCAGCCCTCGCTTATCGCAAGGGACACGGTAAAACGCGCCCAAGTCCACAGCGCCGGCGCATTCCTCGTTGGTAAGTAGGGTCTCGTACATTTTTTCGCCGTGGCGGATGCCGATGAGCTTGATTTCGTGTCCGGGAGCAAACAGGCCGGTTACGGCCTTTGCCAGCACCTCAATAGTGCAAGCCGGGGCTTTCTGTACCAAAATATCACCGGAGACGCCGTTTTCAAAGGCAAACAGCACCAGATCCACCGCCTCATCCAGGCTCATAACAAACCGGGTCATTGAAGGCTCTGTAATGGTGATGGGGCTTCCGGCCTTGATCTGCTCGATCCACAGAGGGATCACCGAGCCGCGGCTACACATTACATTTCCGTAACGGGTACAGCAGATCTTTGTCTTTTCCGGGCTTACGGTACGGGATTTAGCCACGATGACCTTTTCCATCATCGCCTTGGAAGTACCCATTGCATTGACAGGATATGCCGCCTTGTCCGTAGACAGGCAGACGATATTTTTTACCCCGGCCTCTACCGCAGCGGTCAGCACATTTTCCGTACCCAACACATTGGTTTTTACCGCCTCAATGGGGAAGAACTCGCAGGACGGCACCTGTTTCAGCGCCGCCGCGTGAAAAATATAGTCCACGCCGTGCATTGCGTTTTTTATCGATGCGATATCCCGCACATCGCCGACATAAAATGTGATCTTTTCTGCCACCTCAGGCATTTTCGCGTGAAATTCGTGGCGCATATCATCCTGCTTTTTCTCATCGCGGGAGAAAATACGGATTTCACCGATGTCTGTTTTCAAAAAACGGTTCATTACGGCATTGCCAAAGCTACCTGTGCCGCCGGTAATCAGTAATGTTTTGTTGGTAAATGCACCCATACCATGCTCTCCTCACCTTAAATTGCTCTGGATTTTATTTTTTACCAGGTCGTACGCACGGTCGTTCAAGCCGCCGTTGATAATAATATCCGCATAGGCCTTGGTGGGTTCTACATACTTATTGTGCATCGGTTTCACCGTCGCCAAGCACTGTTCAATAATCCCGTCCAGATCGCGGCCACGCTCTGCCATATCCCGGCGTGCCCGGCGCAATATCCGCTCATCCGCATCGGTCTCCACATAAATGCGCATATCCATAAGCTGACGGAGTCTGGGCTCTGCAAAGATCAAAATACCGTCAATGAGGATAATAGGTTTCGGCTGAATCTCGATCACCCGCTCGCTACGGGTATGCAGAGAGAAATCATAAACCGGACACAGAACACTTTTTCCGTTTTTCAGATCCATAATCTGATGGATCATCAAATCAAACTCAAAGGCATCCGGGGAGTCATAATTTTGCCGCAGTCTCCTGTCTAATATTTCCCTTTTTTCTTTTTTATCTCACCTGTGCCACCTTCTACGGCACCGTCGGACTTCAAAACGGCCGCTATCGTACCTAAGAAGCATTTGCAATCAAAAAGAAAGCTCATTTTCTCCACATATTCACCGTCCAAACGGGCTTTTACCGGGATTTCCAGCTTATCCCGGCCGTTGATCTGCGCCCAGCCGGTAAGGCCGGGCAGTACATCATTGGCACCGTATTTATCCCTCTCTTCGAGTAGGTCATACTGATTCCACAGCGCAGGGCGAGGACCGATTACAGACATTTGTCCCGCCAAAATATTAAAAATCTGGGGTAGTTCATCCAAACTGGTCTTTCGCAGGAATTTTCCCGTTTTTGTAATCCATTGCTCCGGATTTTCCAGCATATGGGTCGGGGTATCCTTCGGAGAATCTATCCCCATTGTCCGGAATTTCAGGATATTAAAATGGGTTTTATGTATGCCCACACGCTTTTGCTTAAAGAGCACCGGTCCGGGCGAATCCAGCTTAATCGCCAGCGCAGTATTAACATCGGAAATGCCAAAATTATGATTCCTACAGTAGAAAGAATAATATCTATTGCTCTTTTCAAAAAAGCTTTATACATCAGAACAACCTCAATTTATCATACTAAGAAAAGGCTTCCCCCAGGTAACATACATTTTCCTTTTCATAGGTGCGCATTATGTCATTTTATTGAAAAATGCTTGCACATAGGCTACTTTATTGTAAGATACAGCTTCTAAAAAGTCAAATTATAACCGGAGTATTCCCCTTGAAATCATACAAAAATCCTGTTTGATTGATTTTTTCTTATTAGCGTGTTATGCTAAAGAAAAGGAGGTGGTCAAGTGCACAGTGAATATCATCGAATTGTTCCCAGTGCAGATACCGCCATACTGATGGTTCACGGCATTGTAGGCACACCGCGGCATTTTGATTTCTTGCTGGAAGCCATTCCTGATAACATCTCCGTTGTCAATATTCTGCTCCCCGGGCACGGCGGTACCGTTCAGGATTTTGCAAACGCCTCTATAAAGCAGTGGAAAGAAAAGGTAGAGGTGCATATGGCAGATCTGTGCCGTACCCACAGCCGAGTAATTGTGGTTTCCCATTCTATGGGCACACTGCTTACCGCCGAAGCCGCCCAAAAACATCCGGAGGTCAAGGATTTTCTCTTTATCAATGTGCCTCTGCGGGTTTGGATCGCCCCCCGTATGATCCCTTCTGCCCTACGATGGTGTTTTGGGCGTTTAATTCCCGGGCACCCTACAGACGACGGTCTTAAAGCCGCTGCCAGTGCCCAACCCGATAAGCATTTGTGGCGCTACCTTGCCTGGATTCCCCGGTTTTGGGAGCTTTTGGTGTTATGTAAACAATCCCGGAAGCGGTTTGAGACACTCAGCACGCCTGCCTTTGCCTTTCAAAGCTATAATGACGAGCTTGTCCGCCGCAGCACCAGCCGCCATCTGCTGAAGAACCCCGCTATATGCCACACAATGCTCCAAAACTGCGGACATTTAATCTATCCACCGGAAGCCCAAAACCAAATGCGGAATGCCCTAAAAAACTTACTGGGAACTACGGAATAAAAAAAGAAGCAGCCACCATCACTAATGATTGATGTGATGGTGGCTGTTTTTCCTTATAGCCGGCAATTGCCAAGCCTTTCATCTCTTTCCTGCAACTGCTGCAGCACGGATTTCTTCCGCCAAAGTATCCTGCAATACATCCGAATGAAAGCGCCAGCTCCAGTTATGTGTCCCCATCGTTCCCGGGCAATTTAACCGGGATTCCGAGCCGGTTCCCAATAGATCCTGAAGAGGGACAATCACATATCTTGCATGGCTCAAATAAGCCACCTGTATCAATGCCACTCTTGCTCTGTGCATTGTTTCGGCATCATCCGGCTCTTCTGGCAGGTATGTAAAATCCACATTCCACCTCTTACACTCTTGGGCTATATCTGCATATACAAGCTCCCTTTGCTCCGACGGCATATCCGTTAAATATTCCATAAAAGTGGCATTGTCGTGAGTGCCGGTGTACAGAACGCAGTTTTCACTGCAGTTAGAAGGCTTATATTCGTGATCCGGATCTCCGTCAAAGGCAAACTCCAAGACTTTCATCCCGGGATAGCCCACATTTTCCATCAAACGATATACGCCCGCATCCAAAACGCCTAAATCTTCGGCCACAATTTTCCAATCCTTCTTGTCCGCAAACAATGCTTCCTTGGGGCCATCGTACCATTGCCCATTTCGCGCATCGGAGCTCCCGGCAGGGACAGCGTAGTAACGGTCAAAACCCCGGAAATGGTCAATGCGAACCACATCGTACATAGACAGTGCTTTTTGCAGTCGTCCTGTCCACCAGGCATACCCGTCTTCTTTCATTTTTTCCCAATCGTACAGAGGATTGCCCCAAAGCTGACCGTCCTCGCTGAAATAATCCGGAGGAACACCCGCAACCTCCGCCGGCTTTCCCTCACTGTCTAACAAAAACAGCTCCGGGTGCGCCCAAACCTCTACGCTATCCCCCGATACATACAACGGCATATCTCCTACAATTTGAATTCCCCGGTCGTTGGCATACTTTTTAAGGCCTTGCCATTGGCTGAAGAACAAATACTGGGTAAATTCCCAAAACAGGACCGCTTCTTCATTCTTTTCAAGAAACTCCCTAATTTTCTTCTCATCCCGGGCGCGGAAGCCCTCCTCCCAATCAGAAAGTGGACACCAATCCTGCTTTTCCTTCAGCGCCATAAACAGCGCAAAGTTCCTATATTCTCCTGCCTCTATAAAGTCCCGGAAGGCAGGTGTATTTTTATCAAACCGTTCAAAAGCTAATTTCAGCAAGGGAATACGCCGATTGAACAACGCCCCATAATTTACCCGGTCAGTGGTTCCGTCCCACAAAGGCACCTGGCAGGAATAGGCCGCCGCTTCCGCCGCGGTAAGCAGTCTCTGTTCAATCAAGCTCTCTATATCAATAAAATACGGGTTGCCCGCAGTAGCGCAGGAAGATGCATAGGGTGAATCCCCATACCCGGTAGGCACTAACGGGAGCACTTGCCACAGGCTTTGCCCAGCCTTTACAAGAAAATCCACAAAGTCTCTTGCTTCTTTGCCGAAAGTTCCTACACCATACGGCGAGGGTAACGCTGTAATCGGTAGCAATACACCTGCATAACGCTCTTTCATTTTTTCACTTCCCTTTGAAATGTTTTGAAGCATTTATTTGTAATTTACCATATATTCTCCCGCTGTCAAGCTATTGATGTCATATATTTTGTAAATATATCTTACTTTCTTCCTTTATGGGTGGCCGGGTCGGTGCTTCATATCATCGGTTGCCGGGTTATTCAGTACTTTCCCCGTTTCGCTAAAGCGGGATCCGTGGCAAGGGCAATCCCAGGAATGTTCCGCTTCATTCCATTGTAGCGCACAGCCCAAGTGGGGACACCGGGGCTTTGTAGGACGGAGCAGATTCGCCGTGGTTTCTATGCCGTTGCACAGCAGTTGCTTGTGCAAAATACTGCGGGCGGGAGAAAACAGTTCCGTGTAGGGATTTTCTTTCCCCCGAATCATATCGGTCAAGAGGCTCGACGCCAGCATAGAGGTAGTCATCCCCCATTTTTGAAAGCCCGTCGCCACAAAAAGATCCGGGGTAGCTTTGCTATACTGACCAACATAGGGCATCCCATCCAGAGTCATACAGTCTTGGGTCGCCCACTGTGCCACAATCTTACCTCGGGGATAGAATTTCTCCGCAGCCGCTATTGGCAGCTTCCACCCCATCCCCTGCTTCCCCGTACGGTGGCCGCCACCGCCCAACAAAAGCCATTTCCCGGCACTCCGGATGGACAGGCCGTTTTCCGCGCAATCTAAATACATTCCCTCCACCTGCTCCGCATTTTCCAGCGCAATCACATAGGAGCGTTGCTGATACAGCTTCAGAAAATACGAACCGTGCTTATTTATCAGGGGGAAATGGGTTGCAATCACAATCTTTTCCGCTGTAATTACACCTTTCGGTGTCTGCACCCGGTTGCCCAAAAAAGACAGGGCTTTGGTGTTTTCATAGATTTGCAGACCCTTTGCTATATGGGCCGCCAGTTTTAACGGGTGAAACTGTGCCTGACCCGGGAAACACAGCGCCCCTGTAACCGGGAAAGGAAGCGGCAGGGTATTTTCCCACTTTGCCGGAATCCTCAGTTTCTCATACGCTGTCATCTCTTCTTCCAGTTTTGCGGTATCCCCTGTGGCATAAATATAGCTGTTCTGCAAGGCAAAATCAAAATCCGCCGTTTCTGCCAAGCTTTTATATTGCGCCAACGCTCTTTCGTTCGCCTGATAGTACAGCCGGGCTTTTTCCGACCCAAATTTTTTCAGCAGTTTTCCGTAAACAAGTCCGTGCTGAGAGGTAAGTTTTGCCGTTGTTCTCCCGCTGACACCCTGCATCAACCGATTCTCCTCAATCAGCGCACAATTTATGCCATTATGGCTTAAATCCCAGGCGCATAAAAGCCCGGCAAGCCCGCCACCGATAATTAACACATCTGTGTGCAAATCTCCATCCAGTTGTGAAAACCTGGGCATTTGCACATTTTCATTCCAAATAGAATCCATTTATCATCACCGGAAATAGTATGTGCTAACTGTCTGTATTTTACTATGAAGCACAAAAACACCCCTTTGGGCAACGCCAAATAAGGACGTTATCACAGGGGCGCTTCACGAATCGCCCCTACGATAACGTCCTTATTCAGAGTTTCTAAAGCAGGTGTTTTTCACAGATATTTCCCTATATCTTCTACATCAATTACCTTGATGCCTGCGTCCTTTAATGCTTGGGAGAAAACGCCGGAGCCGGAAATCCGCTTTCGGGAGAAGCTGCCGTCATAAATCTGATTGACACCGCAGGTGGGGCTTCTGGATTGCAAAATCGCACATTCAATTTCTTCCTTTGCAACTTGCTCCATCGCCCGGGCAACGGCGCTGCGTATGGCAGTGTCCACATTCTTCCCATCTTTGTCCATTACAACGCCGTTTACAATTTCGATAGGCGTTCTGGGGCAGCCCAGCCCTGCCATCATCTCCGGGCAGATTGGCAAAACCTCTTTGCCTTTTATATATTCTTTGACTGCCGCATTCAGATTGTTGCCGCCGTCATATTTGCAGTTTTCGCCCAGCAAGCAGGCACTTACCAACACTTTCATTGCTTTTTCCCTCACAGCTTTTGAATCAGGTCTTTATAAAAGACCACGCATTGCCCGATATTCTCTATGCCAATATGCTCATCTGCGTTATGAATTGTGGCAAATTGCTTCTTGTTCAGGTCGATGGGCGCAAACCGCAGGATATTGTCGGCAATGTCAGAAAACCGTCTTGCATCTGTTCCGGCGGTCAGCAAAAACGGTGCAACTGCCACATCGGGGAAATTCTCGTGAAGCAGCGCTTCCACGGTTTTATAGGCCTCGCCCTCAAAATCGGTAGGAACGCAGTAATCCCGTTCCATTTCCTCAACGGTAACGCCATATTTTGCGCCGATTTTCTTAATTTTTTCGAGACCT
>SVKZ01000024.1 GCA_015068165.1 Oscillospiraceae bacterium | reverse complement strand
AATCGGGCAGATGGAGCCGTCGGAATTTGTGGTTACAATGCTGGTGGCAAACCTTGCCTCTATCCCTATGCAGGACGGGGCCATTCCCCTCTACTCCGGGGTCGTTCCCATTCTTACGGTGCTGGGATTGGAGCTGACGCTGACCTTCCTCTCTCTGCGGAGCGTAGCTCTGCGCAAGCTCCTTTGCGGAAAGCCGGTGATTTTAATGGAAAACGGCAATATTCTCCAGGATAACCTGCGGAAAACCGGTGTTACCTTAGACGAGCTGACCGGGCATCTGCGGGAAAAGGGAATCCTTGATTTGCAGACCGTGCAGTATGCCATTTTGGAGACAAACGGCAATCTCTCCGTCTTTCCCTATCCCAAGCATATGCCCGCCACCGCCAAAGACGCGGGGGTGCAAGCATCTTCCCAGTTCATTCCACTGACGATTATTTCCGACGGCTATCTTTCCCAAGATAATCTCCAAAAAGCCGGGAAAGACAACCATTGGGTAGAACGGGTGCTGAAAGAAAAGAAAGCAACCTTGCAGGACACTTGGCTTTTAACCGTAGACGGCAGAGACCACATTCTCTTTTTGCCTAAGGAGGGAAATCAATGAAACGGCTGTATATCGGTATTTTTGTCCTCACCCTTTTATTTTCTCTGGGGCTTTTTGTCTCCTTTTCAATAAACCGAATGTATGCCCCCATTGCGGAGCTTTTGGAGGATGCCACCAAAGCCGCCCTTCAGGAAAACCTGCCTGCCGCCAAAGAACAGGCAGAAAAAGCCCTAAGCCTTTGGCAAGCCTGTAAAAAAGCCACCGCCACCGTAGCAGACCATACCCCGATGGAGGACATTGACCATCTGTTTGCAGAAATGGAAATCTATGCAAATTCCAAAGAATTTCCCCATTTGGCAGCCTGCTGCGCCCAGCTTGCGGTAATGGTTCGGGATATGGGGGATGCCCATAAGCTGAATTTGTGGAATCTTCTGTAATTTTCTTTTGCTCCGCTTTACAGCGGGGCAATTTTGTTATAAAATAGGGATAAATTCTACGAAAGAGGTGAAATCTATGGCAAAATGCCTTATTTTCTGCGCCGGCGGGTTTACAGACCTTGCCGCCCCCATCGAGGAGAACGATTATATCATTGCCGCTGACGGCGGTCTGCGCCACTTAAACGCCATAGGTCTTACCCCCCATGCTGTCATCGGTGATTTTGACTCTTTGGGCTACACCCCGGAAAATGCCACCGTTTTCCCGGTGGAAAAGGACGATACCGATGCTATGCTTGCCGTCCGGCAGGCGCTGGCGCTGGGCTTTGAGGAAATTCACCTGTACGGTGCGTTAGACGGTCCCCGGCTGGACCATACCATCGCCAATTTGCAGACACTTCAATTTTTGACAGACCACGGTGCCGTGGGTTACTTAATCGGAAACGACTATATTGCCACCACTGTCAAATGCGGCTCTCTTTCTTTTCCCAAAACCGCCACAGGCATTATATCGGTATTTTGTATGGGACAGGATGCCCAGTGCGTAACCCTTACAGGTCTTAAATACGAGCTAAATAACGGCGCACTTACCCCAGGCTTTCCCTTAGGGGTCAGCAACCATTTCACAGGAAAAAAAGCCACCGTTTCCGTAAAATGCGGCACTGTCCTTGTACTCTACGACAGAGAAACCGGCTTTCCCAGCCGGGAGGTAATTGTATGAACGAAAAAATGGACATTCCTCTCTACAATGCTGACCCGGAGCAGGGACTATGCACAGATGATGTTCTTCTTCGCCGGGGCAGCGGTCTTGTAAACAAATCCACCGCAAAAACCGGACGGACGGAGTGGCAGATCATCCGGGAAAATTTTGGCACCTTCTTTAACCTTGTATTTGTAGTAATGGCAGTGCTTTTATTTTTAGCCGGCTCTTCCATTATGAATATGACCTTTATGGTCATTGTGATCATTAACGCCATCATCGGCTGTTTTCAGGAAATCCGGGCAAAACGGGCTGTGGACAGGCTGACCCTTCTCTCCGTCCATACCGTAAAAACCCTGAGAAACGGCAATACTGAGGACATCCGCTGTGATGAACTGGTGCGGGACGATATTATTTTCTTAGAGCCGGGCAATCAAATCAGCGCCGACGGCATTTTGCGGACAGGCCGTCTTTTTGTCAACGAGTCCCTCCTGACCGGCGAAGCCGATTCCATTGAGAAGCTCCCCGGGGACAATCTTCTCTCCGGCAGTTTCGTGGTTACGGGAAAGGGCAAAATGCAGCTTACCGCCGTTGGCGACGATGCCTTTGCCGTAAAGCTGGCTCTGGAAGCAAAGAAAAACCCCCGTGCCGCCCGTTCAGAAATGATGCGGGCGCTGGATTATATGATCCGCTTTATCGGCATCGCCCTTGTACCTATCGGTCTGCTCCTGTTTTTCCAACAGTACCGCACTTTGGAACTGGGACTGCGCCAAAGCGCAGAGGCCACGGTGGCGGCACTGGTTGGTATGATCCCCGAGGGACTTTACCTGCTGGTAAGCGTGGCGCTGGCAGTATCCTCACTCAAGCTGACCCAAAAACGGGTTTTGGTGCAGGATATGCACTGCGTGGAGACCCTTGCCCGGGTGGATGTGCTGTGTGTGGACAAAACCGGCACCATCACCGAGCCGGAAATGCAAGTAGAAAATGTTATTCCCCTTTCCAATACCGACCCCGCATACTTACAGCAGGTGATTATCGCCCTTTACGGAAACGACTCCCCGGAAAACGAAACCGCCCGGGCGTTGCAGACCCGCTTCCCGGGCAAAACTCCTTGGACACAGACGGGAGAAGTTTCCTTTTCTTCGGAGTATAAATGGAAAAGCGCCACATTCCAAGAAGCCGGTGCATTTATCATCGGCGCGCCGGAGTCCATTTTAGGAACGTCTTTCCCGGACATTTTGGAAACAGCCGGCGGCTATTCCCGTTTGGGCTACCGGGTACTCCTGGCAGCTTCTTACGACGGTACACCCCAGCCCGGGACTTTGGATAGAGAAAAGCTCTCCCCTATGGGGCTTGTGCTAATCACCAACCCTATCCGTTCCACCGCTCCGGAGACGTTCGCCTACTTTGCGGGGCAAGGGGTTGCCATTAAGGTCATTTCCGGCGACAATCCCGCAACGGTAGCCGATGTTGCCCGCCGGGCAGGCATCCAAAACGCAGAGCGCTATGTAGACGCTTCCACCTTGCACACGGAAGAGGATATCCGCCGGGCGGCAGAAAGCTGCGCCGTGTTCGGCAGAGTAACCCCCGACCAGAAAAAACTGCTGATCCGGGCGCTGAAAAAGCAAGGCCACACGGTAGCCATGACCGGCGACGGTGTGAACGATGTCCTTGCTATGAAAGAAGCGGACTGCGGCATTGCCATGGTCGGTGGCGCCCAGGCCGCCAGCCAAATTGCCCAACTTGTGCTTTTGGATGCGGATTTTGCCGCAATGCCCAGCATTGTGGACGAAGGCCGCCGGGTCATCAACAATATCCAGCGGGCAGCGGCGCTGTTTTTGGTAAAAAACATCTTCTCCCTGTTCTTATCGCTGATTACCGTAGTGGCAGGCTGGCCTTACCCCTTTGCTCCCATTAACCTGAGCCTAATTTCCGCACTGACCATCGGTGTTCCCTCTTTCTTCTTGGCAATGGAGCCCAATTACGAACGGGTACAGGGCAGATTTTTATCCAGCGTTCTCCGCAGAGCCCTCCCCGGTGGACTGACCAACATTTTTGTGGTGGTTGCCGCCCAGGTCTTTATGTCCGCCTTCCAAATCCCAATGGCAGAGGTACAGACGGTCTGCACCGCCATTTTGGCAGTTACCGGCCTTTCCGTGCTGTATTCCGTGTGCAAGCCCTTTGACAAATTCCGCAAGCTGATTTGGTTTTTAATGGCAGTCGCCCTTATGTTCTCTTTCCTGTTCCTGGGCGAGCTGTTCCAGCTTAAAATGGCGGGTTTCTCCGCAAGGCTCATTATGGCAACCCTTCTGATTATGACCCCTGCGGTGTATATCATCACGAAAACCCTTTGTGATCTGTGGGATCAAGCTGTACTAACCCTTAAAAACCGCAAAAAAGCATAAAAAATCCTCCCGATTCCTAAGAATCGGGAGATTTTTTACTTGTTTTTCAGATATTCCTCTCTGCCGGACTGGTAGAGGTTATTGCCCTCGCTGTCAATGATAACAAACAGCGGCATATCCTCCACATACAGCTTTCGCAGAGCTTCTGCGCCCAAATCTTCATAGGCAATCAGCTCCGCGCTTTTAATGCACTTGGCAAGCAGTGCGCCTGCGCCGCCGATAGCACCAAAGTAAACACCGGAATACTTTTTCATAGCCTCCACAACCTCGGGAAGCCGTGCACCCTTTCCGATCATACCCCTTGCGCCTACCGACATCATGGTGGGCGCATAGGCATCCATACGGCCGGAGGTGGTGGGGCCGGCAGAGCCGATGACCTGACCGGGCTTTGCAGGCGTAGGACCTACATAGTAGATGGTAGCATCCTTAGGATCGAAGGGCAGTTCCTCTCCCCGGGCCAACGCCTCACACATCCGCTTATGTCCCGCATCCCGGGAGGTGTAAATCGTGCCGGTGAGGTAAACCATATCGCCGGCCTTTAAGGTACGGGCCAGTTCCTCAGTCATAGGTAGGGTAATATGCTTTTCCATTACAGCACCTCCGTCTTATGCCGGGTTACGTGGCAGTTAATGTTGATGGCACAGGGCATACCGGCAATATGGGTAGGCATAACCTCAATATTCAGGCCGATGGCTGTGGTTTTTCCGCCGAAGCCCTGGGGGCCGATGCCAAGGGCATTGACCTTTTCCAGCATTTCCTCTTCCAACTCTGCGTAGTAGGGGTCGGGGTTATGGGTATCCAAGGGGCGCATAAGCGCCTTTTTGGCAAGTAACGCCGCCTTATCGAATGTACCGCCGATGCCCACACCAACCACAATGGGAGGACAGGGGTTGGGGCCGGCGGTCTCCACCGTCTCTAAGATAAAGTCCTTAATACCCTGCAGACCGGCAGAGGGCTTGAACATCCGGATGGCGCTCATATTCTCACTGCCGAAGCCCTTGGGGCCCAGGGTGATTTTCACATTTTCACCGGGTACGATCTCGGTGTAGAGCACAGCCGGGGTGTTGTCCCCGGTGTTCCCCCGGCGAACCGGGTCAGCTACCACACTCTTACGAAGATAGCCCTTATTATAGCCCCGGCGGACACCCTCGTCCACAGCCTCTCGCAAATCACCGCCCACAAAATGGACATCCTGGCCGATCTCCAGAAATACGCAGGCCATACCGGTATCCTGGCAGATAGGCACATTTTCCGCATCTGCAATTTTATAATTCTCAATGATTTTATCCAGAACGCTTTGAGCAAAAGTGCTGTCCTCATTGTTCCGACAATTTTCAATAGCGCATTTTACATCGCCGGGCAAATGGGTATTTGCCTCAATACACAGTTTCTCCACCACATCGGTAATGGCGGATACGTTAATTTCCCGCATCTTGCTTCCTCCTTAAAGTGTAATCATTCCAATCAACTGGCAAGCCAGTACCACGCACACAAGAGCAAAGGGATAGGTTGCGGCATAGGCAGATGCTACATCATCTGTTCCCGCCACACGAATTAAGCTGCCCAAAGCAGGCGTACTTGTCATGCCACCGCAAATGGAACCTAAGGTGTTCAAAATATCCAGCTTAAGAACCTTTCTTGCAAACAGATAGCCAACCAGCATAGGCACTACAGTTACCACAGCGCCAACGAGGAACAGCTTAATGCCACCATTATCAGCCAGGCACTGCAAGAAGCCTGCGCCGCCTTCCACGCCCGCGCCCAACAGGAACAGCACAAGTCCCAACTCACGCACCGCTTCCAAAACCGTCCTTTTCACCTTTAAGCTGATAGATCCGACCTTTCCAAAGTGTCCTACAATCAAGCCGCAAATCAGGGGTCCACCGGAAGTACCAAGTGAGAAATTGCCAATTTTCAATTTTGCAAGGCAAATACCCAAAACGATGGTGATCGCCAGGGCGCAAAAACCCATGCTATCCAGTTCCATCAGTTTGTTGTTTTCTGCTTTCAGCTTGACACCGGCAACCTCAGTGAACTTTGCACGTTCCGCATCCATATCTACCTTCAGCAGCTTGGGAACGACCTGTACAAACAGCACCACACCTACAACACCGAAGATATAGGCAATGCTATAACCTGCAGAAGCATTACCGGGTGTAGCAACCGCCTCTTTGGCCGCACCAAGACCGGGTGTGCTGGTCAGTGCGCCCGCAAGCAGGCCTGCGCCCACATCAGAGGGAACGCCCAAAAGAACTACCCCCGCCACACAGGTCAACGCGCCCGCCAGAATAATGATTACTCCGAGCAAAATATAGGATTTGGCATTAATCTTGAAATTCCGGAAAAAATTCGGGCCGGCAATCAGACCTACTGCCGCAACAAACAGAATCAGACCGATATCGCCCACAATATCCGGAACGGTTACACCAAAATGTCCGAATACCAACGCCACCAGCAACACACCGGCAGAACCCAAATTCAGACCGCAGACCGTGATCCGGCCAATGGCATAGCCAATGGCCAAGATCGTAAAAATCACAAAGACCTCACTGTTTACAATACTGTTCCAGTAGTTTTGCAACCACCCCATACTAATGTTCGCCTCCGTTTAACGCTCATGACGGGCGTATTTGGGCAGAAGCAACGGCGATACGCCTTCTTCTGCGCAGTCTGCTTCCTTAAGCATCTGGGCATATTCGTAAATGTGGTTCAGGTTCGGTGTGCCCAGCTCCACTTCCTTTGCCTTTGCCGCGGCGGCCTTACCGGCGTTACGGCCAAAGACGATAATATCCAAAAGGGAGTTACCCATCAGGCGGTTGCGTCCATGAATGCCACCGACGGCCTCACCGGCAACCAGCAGATTGGGAATGGCTTTGGTAAAGCCCTCGCCGCCAATCTCCAAGCCGCCGTTTTGATAGTGGAGGGTGGGATAAACAAGGATGGGCTGTTTCCGCATATCAATGCCGTAGTTTAAGTACATCCGAAGCATTGCGGGAATCCGCTTTTCAATCGTTCCCTCACCGTGGAGCATTTCGATCATAGGCGTATCCAGCCATACGCCGCTGCCCAGAGGGGTATCTACGCCCTTGCCGTCCGCACATTCCCGAATAATCGCAGATGCGGAAACATCTCTTGTTTCCAGAGGATGGGCATAGGCCTCACCATCTTTATTGACAAGCATAGCGCCTAGGGAACGTACCTTTTCGGTAACCAATGCGCCAAAAATCTGACTGGGGTAAGCCACACCGGTGGGGTGATACTGAATGGTATCCTGATACAGAAGCGGTGCGCCGGCACGGTAGCCCAAAATCAGGCCGTCAGCCGTTGCGCCGTAGTGGTTGGAGGTGGGGAAATTCTGATAGTGCAGTCTGCCTGCGCCGCCGGTGGCAATGATGACAGTCTTTGCCTTGGCAACCAGATAGTCGCCGGTCTCCATATTCAGAAGCACTGCACCGGCAACCTGACCCTTTTCATCTTTCAAAAGCTCCACAGCGGAGGTAAATTCCACCACAGGGATCTTGCGGTTAATAACCTCATCACGGACAGTACGCATAATTTCTGCGCCGGAATAGTCCTTGCAGGCGTGCATACGCTTCCGGGAAGTGCCGCCACCGTGAGTGGTAACCATCCGGCCGTCCTCGTCCTTATCAAACATAACGCCCAGCTCGTTCAGCCAGCGGATGGCATCGGGTGCTTCCATAACCAAACGGCGAAGCAGTTCGGGACGGGCTGCAAAGTGGCCACCGCCAAAAGCATCCAAATAGTGCTGAGCAGGAGAGTCGTTCTCCTTGTCCGCGGCCTGAATGCCGCCCTCAGCCATCATGGTATTGGCATCACCGATCCGAAGCTTGGTAACCACCATTACATTTGCGCCGGCTGCGTGGGCTTCAATGGCCGCCGCCGCACCTGCGCCGCCGCCACCGATGACCAGCACATCCACATCATAGTCGATCTTTGTAAGATCCACATCTACATCCAAAAGACGGCTATTGGAGTGAAGCAGGTCTACCAGCTCCACAGGGGCTTTTTCACCCTTGTTGGGGCCAATCTGAATTTCCTTAAAGCCCTCAGCCCGATAGTCGGGGTGATAGGCCTTCAGCAGTTCGCTTTTTTCCTCCGCGGTCATACGGCGGGGTTCTGTGCCCATACGGGCCGCACGAGTGGCTTCCACCTTCTTGATGGATTCCAGCATAGTTTCTGTAAACATCTCAGCCCCTCCTTACTTCTCAATATCCCGGTGATTATACAGTTCCTGCATTTCGCTAATGGGCTTTTGCATAATTGCCTCAATCAGGTCATCGTGAGCGCCGGAATTGATCTCTTCCACCCGGCTATACAGATGCTCGCTCTTGGGAGCAATGTACTTACCGGTAAGTCGGCGGGCAAGCAGACCTACCATGGGATGGGAGATGCCTGCAGGGCATCTTACAGAGCAGCAGCCACAGCCAACGCAGTCAAAGGACTCCTCGGCGCACTTTTCCAGCTCTCCCCGCTGGGCATAGGCAATGTACTGCATAACATTTAAGCTCTGGGTACAGGCCTTGGTGCAGGCATTACAGCCGATACAGGCGTAAATTTCCGGATACAGCTCCATCATCACCCGCTGGTCGGCCTTCAGATCATTGATTTCGTAAGTACGCTTATCCGTGGGGAAGAAAGGAATGGAAGCTACATACATTCCCTCCTGCACCTGAGTCTGGCAAGCAAGGCAGGTTTTCAGCTCATTGCTTCCCTTAATGCGGTAGATGGTAGCGCAAGCACCGCAGAAGCCGTGGCGACAGCCACAGCCCCGGGTCAGGGTGTAACCGGCATATTCCATCGCCGTCATAATAGTCAGCTCAGCCGGCACCTGATAGCGCTTACCGAAGAAATAGACATTTACCATATTTTCCATTTATCGTCTCTCCTTAATACTCGTTGGGGAGTTCATCAATCTCATCAAACCGGAACACAGGGCCGTCCTTGCAGACGTACTTTGTGCCGATATTGCACCGTCCGCACTTGCCAACGCCACACTTCATCCGAAGCTCCAATGTGGTATAGACCTGCTCATTGGCAAAGCCCATTTCTTTCAGGCCCTGCAGACAGAACTTAATCATAATGGGAGGTCCGCAGAGCAGAGCTGTCCGGTTGGTGTCAAAGGCCAGCTCCTTCAGGTAAGAGGGAACGAAGCCTACGTGGCCGTCCCAGCCCTCCTGTTCCCGGTCAATGGTGAGGTGCACATTCACACCGGGGATTTTGGACCAAACCTCCTCAATCTCCTTCCGCTGAACCAGATCGTCCATACTGCGGGAGCCATAGAGAATATCAATTTCGCCGTAATCTTCCCGATTGTCCAGCACATAGTTAATGACACTGCGAAGCGGTGCAATGGCGATACCGCCGGCAATGAATAGAAGGTTTTTACCCTTCAACTCCGTTTCTACAGGGAAATGGTTACCGTAAGGGCCACGGACCATAATTTCATCGCCTACCTGCATACTGTGCAGATATTCGGTCAGAACGCCGCAACGCTTAATGGAGAACTCCTGATATTCCTTATTTGTGGGGGAGGAAGTGATGGAGAACATCGCCTCGCCCACACCGGGAGCGCAAACCATAGCGCACTGGCCAGGCATATGTTCAAACAGCTTACCGCCGCCGGGGGCATTGACCCGGAAAGTTTTGACATCCGGGGTCTCCTCCCGAATATCGGTGATAATACCCACCATCGGAATGAGGGTATCCCGCATAAAGCCGGGATTACAGGTACATTCGTGCATCAGTTTTCCTCCTTTCCGAAGGCTTTGATGACCTTAACGATATTTAAGTGGCTGGGGCATTTATCCACACAACGACCACAGCCCACGCAGGAGAACATCCCCTGATTGTTTGCAGGGAAATAGGCCAGCTTGTGCATAAACCGCTGGCGGAAGCGCTGCATTTGGCTGGTACGGTTGTTGCCGTGAGCCATCATCGTAAAATCAGAGTACATACAGCTATCCCAGCAACGATACCGCTGGACACCGTTTCCGGTATTGTAGTCCTTAATGTCGTAGCATTGGCAGGTAGGACATACAAAGGTACAAGTACCGCAGGCAAGACAGCCTTTATACAGCTCCTCCCACAAAGGAGAGTCAAAGTTATTCTTTGCCGCCTCTGCACCCCATTTTTCGAGGGACAGGTCCTTCAACGGGAGCTTATCGCAAATAGCTCGGATTGCCGCCTTCGCTTCCTCAACCGCCGTTTCCTCGCCTTCTTCCAACAGTTTTTCCAAAGAAGCTGTCAGTTTTTCACCCTTGGGGGTTTGGGGTTGCCAGTACAGGTACTCCCCATATAGCCACGTAGCTACATCTCCCTCAGGTTTGGCACAATCAATACCGAATGTACCGCAGAAGCAAGAAACATCCGGTCGACCGCAAGCCAAGCTGACAATCACACCGTGTTCCCGACGGGCGGCATAATAGCTATCCATCGGATCGGACAGAAATACCTTATCCAGCACAGCCAGTGCCCGCACATCGCAGGCCCGGATGCCAAAAATCACAAAATTCTCTCTTTCCAGTGTTTCCGGGGTGATCTTCATTTTTCCCTCTTCCCGGGTAACGGTGTAGAGGTTTTCACACTGGGGGAAAAATACATCTTTGGGAGAACGCACAGTTTTCAGCGTGTCAATATCCGGCTGGATATTTTCTGTCCAAGGGGCAAAATTGGTCTTTCCGGCGCTACTGACCGGCAGATACAGCTCCTGTGTCCGGGCGATGGCTTCGTAAAGCTTGGGGAGGTCCGTCTTTTTGATCTTATACATACCTTATCCCCTTTCCGCCACAATGCTGGGCTCTGCATCCTCTTGGGTAAAGCTGACCAGCGGTGCTTTGGCATCTACATCTGTGCCGGCCTGATACTCGCCGTAGAGGTTGTTAATGTCCTTAATAAACTTCCGGTTAAACAGGTGAAGCGGAATGCCCTGAGGACATACGCGACTGCATTCACCGCAATCGGTGCAACGGCCTGCCACGTGGAATGCCCGGATAATATGGAACATTTTTTCCTCAAAGGAGGTGGCGTTGGCCTTCTGGGCAGAGTCGAACTTGGTGCTGTCAAACACGCACTTGCGGCAGGAGCAGGCGGGACATACGTTCCGGCAGGCATTACAGCGGATGCACTTGGAAAGCTCGTTCTGGAAGAAGGCAAACTTCTCCTCCGGAGACATTTTTTCGATCCGTTCCACCTCTGCAAAGCGGTCTGCATCCAGTGTATCTGCAGATTCACCGATCTGCTCGTCGTAAATCTTGTGCGCCTTGCCCTTACAGACATGGCAACGCTCCAGCATTGCGTCCTTATAAGAAACCTGCACATCCCCGTAGAGGGTCTTGACCGTGAGCATTTCACTGCAGTCGGGATAACCTGCTCCTTCTACATCTAAAATGCCGTCCGCTTTGATATTTTCGATTTTCAGCTTACCCTTACAGCCCACACCGATGATATAGGCCTTTTCCCGGTCTACCCGGTGCTCGGCAAGGAGCTGATTGAAGCTATATGTATCGCAGGGCTTCAAAAACACCAAGGTTTTCCCTTCCAGTTTGGAAGCCTCGATCATATACTTACTCAAATTTGCGCCACAGAAGCCATTATAAACAAACTCTTTCAGCGCTTCTGCACTGTTAAAGAAAGCAGGTTCGGGGTCGTATACGTGCTCGCCCTTGCGCCAACCCAGCACCCGGACAACCTCACCGCTTTCCAGTAACTCTTTTGCCCGTAAAATCAGTTCTTGCATCGCAAATCCCCCAATCTTACATTCGGTCCGAGAGAACGAATCTTTGCTACAAAGCTGTTCATCGTTTCGGAGAACTTTACACCCTCAGCGGCAGAAACCCACTCTACCCGGGTTCTTCCGTTTTCCACGCCGATAAAGTCCAGCATACTAAAAAGCATGGTCATACGGCGGCGGGCATAGTAGTTGCCGGTGGAGTAATGGCAGTCGCCGGGATGGCAGCCGCAGAGAATCACGCCGTCTGCGCCCTTTTCAAAGGCACGAAGGATGAACATAGGGTTTACCCGGCAGGAACAGGGCACCCGGATAATTTTCACATCTGCAGGATAGGCAAGACGGCTGGAGCCGGCCAAATCTGCACCTGCATAGCTACACCAGTTGCAGCAGAACGCCACGATTACAGGGCGGAAATCTTCACTTTTTACCGACATATTGCATCCACCTCCGCAAGTATTTGTCTGTTAGAGAAGCCCTTTAAGTCCATTGCGCCGGAAGGACAGGTAACGGTACAAGCACCGCAACCCTGACACAGAGCAGAATTGACCACTGCCACACGGCGATCCTCCCGGATACCGTGGTCGTTAATGAGCTTGGTTTCGTAGGAAATTGCACCGTAAGGGCAGACATTGGCACACTGGCTACAGCCGTTACACATCAGTTCGTCTGCCTGGGCCGTACAGGGATTGGTTTTCAGCTTATCTTTTGCCAAAAGACCAATTACCTTAACCGCCGCCGCACCGGCCTGTGCCACCGTCTCGGGAATATCCTTAGGCCCTTGACACACACCGGACAGGAACACACCGGCTGTGGGAGATTCCACAGGGCGGAGCTTGGGGTGGGCCTCGGTCAGGAAATTGTTGGTATCAATGGAAGCGGTGAGCATCGTTGCAATTTTACGCACATCGGGGTTGGGCTCGATAGCGGTGGCAAGCACCACCATATCCGCCTTTTTCACAATCTGTTTCTGATCCAGCAGGTCAACACCCTGGACAAGCAAACTGCCATCCGCCTGGGGAAGCACCTTACCAACCTGACCCTTAATATAATTGACGCCGTATTCCTCCACAGCCCGGCGATAGAACTCATCAAAATTCTTGCCGGGGGTACGGACATCAATATAAAATACCGTTACATTCACATCGGGATATTTATCCCGAATGAGCATTGCGTGCTTTGCGGTGTACATGCAGCAGATCTTGGAGCAGTAGGGCTTGCCCCGGTCATCACTGCAACGGCTACCCACGCACTGAATAAATACGATCTCCTTAGGATGCCTACCGTCGGACAGGCGCTCCAAATGGCCCTTGGTAGGACCGGCGGCATTCATCACACGCTCCAATTCCAGAGAAGTGATCACATCCTTGCTCTGCCCGTAGGCATATTCGCCGTACTTATCCAGCTTAATGGTATCAAAACCGGTGGCAACTACGATGGCGCCGTATTTCTCGGTAATGATCTCATCCTGCTGGGTGTAATCAATGGCGCCGGCCTGACAAACCTTTTGGCACACGCCGCACTTTCCGGTTTTGAACTTGATACAAGCCTCTGTGTCGATCACCGGCACATTGGGAATGGCCTGAGCAAAGGGCGTATAGATAGCGCTGCGCAGATTTAAGCCCCGGTTAAACTCGTTGGGAGTTTTCTTGGAGGGGCATTTTTCCTGACAGACGCCACAACCGGTACATTTCATAATATCCACATACCGGGCCTTTTTCCGAATATCCACAGTAAAATTGCCCACAAAGCCTGCGACCTTTTCCACCTCGGAATAGGTATGGATGGTAATGTTCTCGTGGGAGGCGGCTTCCACCATTTTAGGAGTCAGAATACAGGCAGAACAATCCAGCGTAGGGAAGGTCTTATCCAACTGGCTCATACGGCCGCCGATGGAGGGGGTCTTTTCCACAATGTCTACCTTGTAGCCTGCATCGGCAATGTCGATAGCCGTCTGAATACCGGCAATACCGCCACCAATGACCAGTGCCCGTTTGGTAACAGTGCTTTCTCCAGCCTGCAGAGGCGCATTGAGATGAACCTTCGCCACTGCGGCCCGCATCAAAATCACGGCCTTTTCGGTGGCCTCGGTCATATCCTTATGTATCCAGGAGCAATGCTCACGGATGTTGGCAATTTCCACCATATAGGGGTTAATGCCGGCATTTTCCGCACATTTCCGGAAGGTTGCCTCGTGCATTCTGGGCGAGCAGGAGCAAACCACAATACCCGTGAGGCCCTTTTCCTTAATCGCCGCGGCGATCCGGGACTGACCGGCCTCGGAACACATATAGGGATAGTCCTCTGCGTGGACAACACCCTGTTCCTGCAGTGCCATCTGGGCCACTTTTTCTACATCTACCGTTGCCGCAATATTACTGCCGCAATGACAGACAAATACGCCAATTCTTTGCATACCCTCACCTCCGGTACTTTCTGAAAGCTGCCATCAAAAGCTGCTGGGGTGTTTCCTCGTCCAATAGCTCCGGAATTTCGTCCGGGGTCAGCATCGACACACCCCGCTGACGAATCAGCACCTGCCGTGCCGCATCTAAGAGTTTTCCGGGCTCTACCCCTCTGGGACAGCGCTCAATACAGGCAAAACAGCCCAAGCACTTTTCAATAGACTTGGATGCCATCAGCGCTTCAATATCCCCAGCCTGCACATAGCTTACAAACTGGTGGGGCTTAATGTCCATCTCATTGTAAGAAGGGCAGGATGCGGAGCATTTGCCGCATTTCATACACTTTAAGGGGTTTACGCCGCTAACGAGACGGATTTCTTCGCACAGATTCATTCTATGTCCTCCTTTACGCCCAAAGCTTCCGCAAGAAGCTCGGTAAAGTACACAACCGGCAGTTCCTTCGCCCGGTTTAAGTTATATTTGCACAGCGGGCAGGCCGTTACTAAGCACTCTGCCTGCATATCCTTTGCGCTCTTTCCGATTTTTTGGCACAGGTCGTCAGCCTTTTCTTTGTCCTTAATGCTTATGTAGCCGCCACAGCACTCATTCCGGTAAGGATACACAACCGGCTCAGCGCCCAGCGCCCGGATAAAGTCCTCCAAAATGGTAGGATTCTCCGGATCGTCAAAAGCAAGCACATTGCTGGGCCGCAGAAGCAGACAGCCGTAATAGGCACCGATCTTCCGCCCGGCAAGGGGATTGACTACCTTTTCTTTCAGAACATCGAAGCCCACACGATCCCGAAGCACCTCCAAAAAGTGAAGCACCTGAGTCTCACCCTTATATGGGGTATCCAAGGCCATATAGTTATTGGCCCGGGCCTGCACATCGGGTACATTTTTCATGTCGTCGTTCACACGCTTGAGCACATGATAGCAGGCAGAGCATACCGCCACCAAGTCCTGACCCTTCTGCTTGGCCCCGTCCAGCGCCCGGACACTGGGTAGCTTGCTGGCGATTTCGTCAGTCCCCAAAGGATAGACGCCGCCACAGCACTGCCATTGCTCCAGTTCTTCCAGTTCAAAACCCAAGGCCTCCGCAGATGCTCTTGCATAGCGGTCTAAATCCTTTGCCTTGTTTCTTAGTGTACAACCGGGATAGTAGCTATATTTCATAATAATCACCCTTATTTCAAGTCTGATAATCCATTTCTGCCGCACCGTCCCATTCCCCGGAAAGCTTCTCTTTACCGGTTTTTTTGACGATGCTCTTTCAGTTTATTATTATAGATAACAATTTATCAAAATGCAATATCTATATCCGCAGTTTTCCCTTTATTTTTCCCTCTAATTTTGGGCTATTTGCCCAAAAATGTTATAAAGCGGTATGAGAGTCTTTTCTCATACCGTTTTGAAGGCAATATTATCCTATGGGGTTGTCATTGCGAGGCATGACGCGATGTGGCAATCTCCCGGCACAGCCTTCCTCATTGCAAGCTCTCCATAGTAACGTGCGGAATCCCTTCCTCCAGATAATCCGGAGAGGTAACCGTAAATCCCAGCTTCTCATAGAAGCCCTGGGCCTGCTTTTGTGCGTGGACAATTATCTTGTTGCAGGAGAATTTTTCCTTAATTGCAGGCATAGCTTCCGTCATCAGCTTTCTGCCAAGACCTGCACCGTGGGTAAGAGACAACACCCGTCCGATCTTCACAGCTCCCTCTGCACGGTAAGCCCGCAGGTAGGCCACCACCCTGCCCTCTTCCTCAAAAAAGCAGTGCAGCGCCTCATAATCCACGCCGTCAAAATCCTGACAGATAATCTTCTGTTCCAAAAGAAATATCTCCGTCCGGGAGCGCACGATTTCATATAACTGCCTCGTAGTCAGTTCCTCAAAAAACTTTGCCTTTATATCCAAAATACACACCGCCGCATTTCCTTTTGTTTTTCGATACTTTCCTCTGCTCCCCTATGGGAGCCGATTATTGTCATTATAATATATGACTTCCGGAAAATAAATAGCTTTTTCCGTGTTCCGGCCAAGAAATTTCTCCCAAATAAGAATGTCATTTTGTGCTGAGAGGGTTAGCCGGAAGTCGAAAATTCATTTTACTTTTAAGGAATATTGTAAGGATTGGCATCCCCGACAGGCCGCTGACGCGCAAAAACAGCTTGGTAAAACGGCGCATACAATCAGCGCGCCCTCTACCCCAAAATTTCAACACATTGGACAATCAAGCAAACGGAACTTACCACGGGCAATAATCCAATACTACCAACGGCAGAGCCATTGGATTGGGTGGCTGCTACCATGGACAAAAACAGCGGTTGTTTTTTCCGTTTGTCAATGATACAATAAACTCACAGACAAATTTGAATTTGACAAGGAGTTTCATTATATGCCAGAAAATCTTCCAGGCATTATTATTGGTTCTTTTTTTGTAGGCATTTGGTTGCTGGTTTTGATTCGTTTCATTGGAAATAAACTTGCTCCCGTTAAAACTGTTAAAGCACAAGTTGCCCACAAACATATCCAAGAGGTCTTTTCCAAATATAGCGGCAACAGCAAAAGCTACAAATATGTGGTTGTATTTACTGCAGAGGGAAAGACATTGTCTTTTTATGTTTCTGAATTTTCCTATAATGGATACAAGGTGAATGAAAGAGGGACCTTGACCTATAAGGGAAATCGTTTGATTAAGTTCGAATAGCAGACAGACAAATTCCAATATGTTGAACAGATGAACACAGCCGCCTCCATTAAGGAGGCGGCTGTGTTGTTATTTAGATAAGTCCATAATACCCAAAAGCTTCCCGAAGGGCTGCTTCCTTTTCGGGGATATGTTATTTCCTATCGGTATTGCCTTTCGCCGTGGTAATGGAGGCGATAAGTCTGCGGCGAATTAAGCCGCAAAGATTTCTCAGTGTATTATACTGTTCCTCAGATAGTTTTCTCTTTCTAAATAACAATTCAAGCCAATACTCTGTTTCCGAGCACTCTTTCAAAGAGATTTCCATTTTATTTATAAAGTCGGCTTTGCTCTGCGCATATTTGGCTTCGTGTATGTTTGCTCCTATCGACGAGGAAGAACGAACTATTTGATTGACATAAACGGAACAACCCTTAATTTCGTCGCACAAATCGGATATTTGAATCGCAAACTCGATATATTTCTCGCTACGCTCGAAATTCGATATGTTGCCTACGGCAACGAGTGTCGATTGCGCTTTTTTCTTCTTGCCCCGCAGGGCATATCGAGTTGCGAAGCAACATATCGAGCCGAAAGCTATATCGAGTGACACGCAAGTGGCACATATTGATGTTAAAACTATTGTTTGTCAAGACAAACAATAGTTTCAACATGCGCACACCTTGGAAAAAGATCTGCCGCTTGGGCGTTTTTGACCGCGTAGCCACGGTTTTTCAGCAGCGCCACATCTCGCGCCAGCGTTGCCGGGTCGCAGGACACATAGACGATTCTGCGGGGTGCAAAACGGCAGAGCGCTTCAATGGCATCGGCGTTTAACCCCTTTCTAGGCGGGTCTACTACCACCACATCTGCGCGGATACCCTTTTCTTCCAGCTCCAGCGCTGCTTTCCCTGCGTCTCCGCAGATAAATTCCGCGTTTTCGATGCCGTTGCGGCGGGCATTTTCCTCCGCATCCCGGACAGCCTGCTCCACCACCTCTACGCCAATGACCCGGCCTGCCGCCTTTGCCATTGCCAAAGTGATGGTGCCAACGCCGCAGTAAAGGTCTAAAACCGTATCCTTTTTGGTGATTTCCGCCTGAGAGATAGCCGCTTCATATAGTCTTTCCGCCTGATGGTGATTGACCTGATAAAAAGACCGGGGGGAAAGCCGGAATTTAAGCCCACAAAGGGTATCTTCGATATACCCCGGTCCATAGAGGGTAATAAATTCATCCCCCAGCACTACATTCCCCGCCTTTGTGTTCACAGACAGCACCAATGTAGCAAACCCAGGCACTTTTTTAAGCCTTTCGACCAAAGCCTCCACCCGGGGCAATTTCCGACCGTTCACCGCCAAGCACACCAGCACCTGCCCGGACACCGCGCCCCGACGGACATAAATATGCCGCAGTAGACCCTTTCCGGTGGTCTCATCGTAGACGGAAACCCGGAATTGTTTTGCATAATCTATCACCAAGTCCTTGACCTGATCCATTTCCGGGGGCAAAATCAGACATTTTTCGTTTTCTACCACCTGATGGGTGCCCGCACGAAAGAAACCGGCGTAAGCTCTCCCCTTTTTGCTGGACACCGGGTACTGGGCCTTATTGCGGTAGCCGTAGCAAGTGGGCGCGTCCAAAATAGGCACCTCTTCCAAGCTTTCTCCGCCGATGCGGTTCAGCGCCTGCCGCACCCGGTCTGCTTTCAGTTCCGTTTCTTCTTCATAATCCATATGCCAAAAATCACAGCCGCCGCAAAGCTTGGCTACCGGGCATTCCCGATTCACCCGATGGGGAGATTTTTCCAGTATCTCCGTAATCTTGCCGGCAGCCCAGGTCTTTCCCACCTTTTCGATGCGGATGCGGCATTTTTCGCCCCGGATGGCGTTGGGAACAAAAACCGCACAGCCTTCAATTTTGGCAACGCCCTGTCCCTCGGCAGTATAATCGCAGATAACCGCCTCGTAAATCCCGTTTTTCGTAAGCATCAGCTTTCCTCCAGAACGGTTTCCATAATATACCGCTGGGATTTCATCCCCATTTTTTCATAAAAGGCCACCGCACCGGCATTATCGCTCCATACGTGGAGTGTCAGGTTATGACAGCCAATCTCACGGGCAATCTTACAAACATATTCGTAAAGCGCTTTCCCTACGCCCTGTCCCCGGGCGTTTTCGTCCACACACAGGTCTTCTAAGAACATTTCCTTCCGGTCTGCCATTACAGGATGCTGAGAAAAAGTCTTGATCTCACAAAAGCTGTAACCCAGCACTTCCTCTCCCTCCACCGCCACAAAAGTAGGCGTTTCCGGATTTGCCAGCCGGTCAAGAACCTGAGATGCACCGTATTTTTGGGCGTGGAACTGGAAAATATCCGGGCGCAGGTCATAATGCACCTTTCCAATCTGCTCCAAAAGCTTAAGGATTGCCATTGTATCCTCCGGTTTTGCAAAACGAATTTCCATAACCGCACCTCCTGTTTTTCTCAGTATATCACAAAATATTTCCTTCGTAAATACAGAAAAAGCCCTCCGTCGGACAATGTCATTAAGTTAGTATGTCATCCTGAGCGAAGCGCTGAAAGCGCGAAGTCGAAGGATCCGTTTCTTATTGGGAATTACGGATTCTTCGACTCGCGTGTAATTAAGGTATGATTGCTACCGGCAATCATTGACATTTTGATTCGCTGCGCGGAGCACCACGCTCGCTCAGAATGACACGCTTTTTCTTAACTTGATGACATTGTCCGACGGAGGGCTTTTTTCCTATTATGCAGCCAAAAAGTCGGCATACTCGGTAATGGGATAAGGCGTGGGGTTATAATCGTACTTGCTGCTATATGAGCCACCGCCGGTGATGTTACCAAAGACCTGACTCCAGCCGCCGTAATAATTCAGATATTCCCGGAAATCGTTATAGTGATTGTGGGTATAAAAAACATAAATTTCATTGGCCTCAAAAATGCCGTTTCTGTTTTTATCGTAACGGGTATAGACCAACCGCGCCGCGCCCCGGGTGATGCTGCTGCCGTTATTATACATAACAGGGTTTTCATATCCAGGAGTAACCGTGCCGGTGGTGCCAATGTCCATTTCGTAATATTGCAATTCACCACCGCAGCCGGAAATATCCGGCAGCTCCGGTTCGTAGGGATATCTACTGGTACTTCCGCTAAATTCACTGTGATTTACCCGCAAATACGCACCCCAAATACTGCTTGCTGGTTTTGTTTTCTTGCTGGTAGTGTAATTTGCCGGCATACTGCCGGTTGCACCGCCGAAGGCATACATATAGGCCGCTACCTCTTCCAGCGTAATATAGCCACCGCCCTCATGGATGCGCAAAACCTCATTGCCGTAGCCATCCACCACGATGTATGTATTTCCGTCATCTGCATAGTAAGCAGAGGTATTTCGCACATATTTGCCATTTTGCATTGGCTGATAATCCGCTTCTTGGGCATACTGACCGGGCACATCCAAATCCCCAGACAGCAAGCCATAGGCAGAGCGATACTGGGCATTTGTCCAGCAGCAAGCCGGGGTATATTCCTCATAAAAGGCGGTTTTATCCACATTTTGATAAGGGTCTTCCTGTGGGCAATGCTGATCCAACGATGGAGCATCTGACGGTTCCGTTGGATATGTGGTCATTTCCGACGGATTTGTTATCTCCGTGCTTGGTGGCAAATATTCTTGCCCAAAAATGATTACACAAGTACAAACACTTAGCAATAATACCGCTATAAGTGCAAGACCGCGAAGCTTTATACGATTATTCTCTCCTAAAAAATTTCGAAAACAGTATATGCTTTTTCAAAAAAAGTCGATCTGTGTCGCATTTTGGCAAAAAAGGCACTGCGCAAGCAGTGCCTTTTTATTCGTTTATTCGGCAGTGCCTTCCATTTCCTTCAGGGCATCCTTACGGCTGAAGTTTGCACGGCCCTTCTCATCGAAGCCCATAAACTTAACCCAAGTCATATCGCCCAGGTTCAGCACATCCTCAACCTTCTCAACGCGGCGGTTTTCCAGCTTGGAGATGTGAACCATACCGTCGTGGCCGGGAGCGATTTCCACAAATGCGCCAATAGGCAGGATGCGAACGACCTTGCCGTAGTAGAGCTTGCCAACCTCGGGAACGAAGCAGATGTCATCCACCATTTTCTTTGCGGCGTAAGCAGCAGCGGAGTCCACAGCGGAGATAAATACGGAGCCATCGTCCTCGATGTCCACCTTAGCGCCGGTGTCAGTGCAGATCTTCTGAATGGTCTTGCCGCCGGAGCCGATGACCTCGCGGATCTTGTCCACGGGGATCTTCAGGCTGATCATCTTGGGTGCGAACTCGGAAACCTCAGCGCGCGGTGCAGGAATTGCGGGCAGCATACACTCGTCCAGAATGACAAGGCGAGCCTTGCGGCAGCGCTCCAGCGCGTCTGCAATGATTTCCATCGTCAGGCCCTTGTTCTTCAGGTCCATCTGGATAGCGGTAATACCCTCGGTAGTACCGGCAACCTTGAAGTCCATTTCGCCGTGGAAATCCTCAACACCCTGAATGTCGGTGAAGGTTCTCCACTCACCGGTCTCCTGATCGGAGATCAGACCGCAGGAAATACCGGCAACAGGCCGCTTAATGGGAACACCGGCATCCATCAGAGCCAGAGTAGAGCCACAGATAGAGCCCTGAGAGGTAGAACCGTTGGAGGACAGGACCTCAGAAACCACGCGGATGGCGTAGGGGAACTCTTCCACAGAGGGGATCACAGGCAGCAGAGCCTTTTCAGCCAGTGCGCCGTGGCCGATCTCACGACGGGAAGTGGAGCGGGCAGCTCTCGCTTCGCCGGTGGAGAATGCGGGGAAGTTGTAGTGGTGGATATAACGCTTGGTGTCCTCAGCATAGATGGTATCCAGCTTCTGAGCCGCGGACAGAGTGTTCAGGGTGCAGATGGACAGAACCTGGGTCTGACCACGGGTAAAGAGGCCGGAGCCGTGTACACGGGGCAGCAGGCCAACCTCAGCGCCCAGAGCGCGGATGTCGTCCATGCCACGGCCGTCAACACGCTTGCCCTGCAGCAGCCACTTCTTAACAACCTTCTTCTGCATCTTGTAGAGGCAGACCTCAATGTGGGTCTCAAAATCCTCATACTTTTCACCGAATTTTTCCTGGAAGTCCAGGCGGGCAGCAGTCAGGCGCTCCTCACGGACATTCTTGTCATCGGTGTCCAGCGCGTACTCGATCTGACCCAGACCGTAGGCGATCAAATCGTCCAGCAGCTCGTGGTTAACAGCAGCCTTCTCGAAGGTGAACTTGGGTTTGCCGATCTCGTCAACAATGGTGTTGATGAACTTCACGATCTCCATATTGGTCTCGTGTGCAACACGGATGCACTCATAAACGATAGCTTCGGGAGCTTCGTTAGCTTCGGTCTCGATCATAACGACCTTCTCGAAGGTGGAAGCGATGCAGACGAAGCAATCGCAGGCAGCCCGCTCATCAGCAGAGGGGTTAATCACATAACGGTCGCCAATGTGGGCAACGTTGGTGGTAGCAACAGGTCCGTTCCAGGGGACATCGGAAGAAGCGATGGCAATAGAAGCGCCCAGAGAAGCAACAATTTCCACAGGATTCTCGTCGTCGTTGGCAAACACGGTACAGGTTACCACGGTGTCGTTCCGCAGCTCCTCGTCAAAGAGGGGACGCATAGGACGGTCGATAATACGGCTGTTCAGGATGCCCCGCTCAGAGGGCTTGCCCTCACGGCGGTTGAAGGAGCCGGGAATACGGCCCACGGAGTACATTCTCTCTTCAAACTCGATGGTCAGAGGGAAATAGTCAATACCGGCCTTGGGGATGGGGTTGCAGGTTACGGTGGTCAGCACTACGGTATCACCGTAGCGGCAGATGCACTCGGCGTTGGCCAGCTCTGCTACCTTACCGGTCTCTACGGTAAAGGGGCGGCCGCCGATCTCGGTCTCAAAGACCTTGTGATTAGGGAAAGTCTTGCGAGTAATCATTTGTTATCCTCCTTAGTTTTTGTCTGTTCGGGAGGTTTAGCACTTGAAACTATTGCTAAAGCTTCAGCAACACTTTCAACTGCTAAATGCGCTCCCGATATGCTTACTTACTTGTTAGCGCGGCTCACAGCGAGAGATTTCGGTGTAGAGGAAGCAGCGAATACCGAAGACATACTTTGTGTATTTCGAGACATTCGCTGTGCGCATATACACCGAAAGATCCGCTGTGAAAATGGGGGCAACGGTATCCGTTGCCCCCACAATTGTTCTTACTTACGGATACCCAGCTTAGCGATGATTGCACGGTAACGGTTGATGTCCTTCTTGGCCAGATAGTCAAGCAGGCTGCGACGCTTACCAACCATCATCAGCAGGCCACGACGGGAGTGGTTATCGTGCTTGTGCACACGCAGGTGATCGGTCAGCTCGTTGATACGGGCAGTCAAAATAGCGATCTGTACCTCAGGAGAACCGGTATCGCCCTCGTGGGTAGCATTTTCCAGGATTACCTGGGTCTTTTTTTCCTTCTGGATCATTGTTTTTTCCACCTTTTTTTGAATTTACCTCGTGCCAAGTCGGGGTTGGTGAAATGCCGTTTGGCTTTATCCCTTAACTGAGCTACGGGCATAGTAATATTGTCCGGCAAACGCCAGCTCGGTTATCATATCATAAGCGTTCCCAAATGTAAAGAAAAATTTTCATATTTTTCCTGTTTTCAGAGCTTTCTACGGAAAATTACTGAAAAAA